>JARIBI010000117.1 GCA_029257435.1 Sporosarcina sp.
TGACCAAATGTGGCACAAATTTATGACAATAGGTGTATATTGCTATACATCCCAACAGTTTACGTCTATATTGAAAACGATAAGCTACACGAAATATGTAGAATTAGGTTCGGTAAAAAAGAATGGGGGATTTTGTTCATGGCTATAGTAAATGATACGCTACTTCGAGCGGCTCGTGGAGAACACATTGATCACACACCGGTTTGGTACATGCGGCAGGCAGGAAGGTCGCAGCCTGAGTACCGTAAAATTAAAGAAAAGTACTCACTCGAAGAAATTACACATCAGCCGGAATTGTGTGCCTATGTGACAAAGCTGCCTGTTGACCAATACGGAGTAGATGCTGCAATTTTATATAAGGACATTGTCACACCTCTTCCAGGAATGGGCGTAGACGTCCAAATCAAAGCTGGCATAGGTCCGGTCATTTCGAATCCAATCAAAACGGTTGCGGATATCGAAAAATTGACAGCGATGCATCCTGAAGAAGATATTCCTTTCGTGCTTGAAACAATCCGCATTCTGACACAAGAACAGCTGGATGTACCTTTGATCGGTTTTGCAGGTGCGCCATTCACACTTGCAAGCTACATGATTGAGGGCGGTCCTTCCAAAAACTATGCACGGACAAAAGCACTTATGGTTTCTGAACCGCAAGCTTGGTTTATGCTAATGGACAAACTTGCAGACACGATGATTGCTTATGTTACAGCACAAGTGAAAGCGGGAGCATCTGCGATTCAACTGTTCGACTCATGGGTAGGTGCATTGAACGTATCGGATTACCGTATTTTCATCAAACCTGTCATGGAACGTATTTTCACAGAACTCCGCAAATTGAATGTGCCTTTGATTACGTTTGGGGTAGGTGCGAGTCACCTGGCAAACGAATGGCATGATCTTCCTGTAGATGTAGTCGGCCTGGATTGGAGACTTTCTATAGAAGAAGCAGGACAACGCGGATTAACAAAGCCGCTCCAAGGGAATCTGGATCCTACATTGCTGCTCGCGGATTGGTCCGTCATTGAAGAGCGTGCAAAAGTGATTATTGAACAAGGGGTTGCACACGGCAGCCACATCTTTAACTTAGGACATGGGGTATTCCCGGAAATCGAACCTGCCAAGCTGAAGAAATTAACAGAACTCATCCACACGTACAGTGCGGAACTCCGTGCAACTAAAAACTAATCTTGAGGTGAACAACATGGGAAAACGCACAATGGGACTTTTAGTAATGGCTTACGGAACACCTTACAAAGAAGAAGATATCGAGCCGTATTACACACATATTCGCCGGGGACGTAAACCCGCACCGGAACAACTTGAAGATTTGAAAAACCGTTATGAAGCAATTGGCGGTATTTCACCGCTTGCACATATTACAGATGGGCAGGCGCAAGCACTTTGTGATGCGTTGAACCAATCACAAGATGAGATTGAGTTCAAGCTCTACATCGGTTTGAAGCATATTACACCATTCATTGAAGATGCAGTAGAACAGATGAATAAGGACGGAATCAAAGAAGCAGTGACTGTGGTGCTCGCTCCTCACTACTCAACGTTCTCAGTGAAATCATACAATACACGTGCGAAAGAAGAAGCGGACAAATACGGAATTTCCATCACTTCTGTTGAAAGCTGGTACAAGCAGCCGAAGTTCTTGAAGTATTGGGAAGAAAAGATTCGTGAAACCTTCGACGGTATGAGCGATGCAGAGCGCGAGAAGTCAGTTCTTATAGTATCCGCTCACTCCCTTCCGCAAAAAATCCGTGAAGCAGGTGATCCATATCCGGATCAGCTTGAAGAAACGGCTAAACTTCTTGCAGAAGCTGCTGACGTGAAGGAATACGCGGTTGGCTGGCAAAGTGAAGGACAGACTGGCGAGCCTTGGCTTGGACCTGATGTACAAGATTTAACACGCGAACTAAACGAGAAAAAAGGGTATACATCATTTGTCTATACGCCGGTAGGATTCGTTTCGGATCACCTTGAAGTACTTTTTGACAATGACTACGAATGTAAAGTGGTTTGCGACGAAATCGGTGCTGCCTATCACAGACCAGCAATGCCGAATACAGATCCGCTCTTTATCGGCGCAGTTGCGGACGCAGTAATGGAGAAAGTAAACAAGTAAGCAGTGAAAAGGACGTGTGAAGGAAATGGACGAACAGCGTAAAAAGATTGTCATTGCGGGGGGCGGCATCACGGGTCTTTCTGCGGCATTTTACATGCAGAAACAAATCCGTGAGCAGAATCTTCCCATCGATGTTATTCTCGTGGAAGCAACCAACCGGCTGGGTGGTAAGATCCAGACTGTCCGACGCAACGGCTATATTATAGAACGCGGTCCAGATTCCTTTTTGATAAGAAAGAAAAGTATGGACCGTCTTGCACAAGAGCTCGGCATCGCTGATCAGCTTGTAAAAAATGCAACGGGACAGTCCTATGTACTGCTGAATGATGAATTACATCCGATTCCAGGCGGATCGATTATGGGCGTTCCGACAGAAATCGGACCTTTCCTGAAAAGTAATTTGTTTTCGCTAACGGGTAAGCTTCGTGCGGCAGGAGACTTTTTCTTACCGCGATCCGATATTAAAGGCGATCAGTCACTAGGGGCCTTTTTCCGTCGACGTTTCGGAAATGAAATCGTGAATAACTTGATTGAACCATTGCTCTCAGGAGTCTATGCAGGTGATATTGACCACATGAGCATGGAATCCACGTTCCCGCAATTTGTAAGCGTAGAAGAGAAGCATAGAAGTCTCATCTTAGGCATGAAGAAAACGCAGCCGAAGCCTGAACAGCTGCCGAACAAAGGTCACGCTGCGAAGAAAGAGGGCGCCTTCCACACATTCCGCAATGGACTTGAAACAATTGTGGAAGCCCTCGAAGAACAGTTGCCGGAAGTGAATTTCATCAAAGGCGTCCGACTCGAGAAAATCGAAAAAGACAACAGCCGTACATTCATTACGCTCAATGAAGGATCGGTTATTGAAGCGGATGCAGTTATCCTGGCAACGGGCCATGCGGTCGCGCGTCAACTCTTCGAACCGCACGGCATTTTGCAGGAGCTGGGAGAAGTTAAAACGTCATCCGTTGCGACTATTTCACTTGCATTCCCAGCGAGTGCTGTTGTTCAAGATAAAGAAGGCACCGGGTTCTTAGTCTCCCGCAGCGGCGACTATTCGATTACAGCGTGCACGTGGCTTAATCGTAAATGGCCGACAACCACACCAGACGGGAAAGTATTGCTGCGTGCATTTGTCGGACGAATCGGGGAAGAAGCCATCGTCGATTTACCAGACGATGAAATCGAACAAATTGTATTAGGAGATTTGCGGAAAATCTTCGAAATCAATGAAGACCCTGAGTTCTCCATCGTCACACGCTGGAAGGACGACCGTCCGCAATACAGGGTCGGCCACAAAAAACTTATCGCAGATGCCAAAGAACAATTACGCATCGCATTTCCAAACGTAGAGCTCGCAGGCGCATCGTACGAAGGCGTCGGCTTGCCAGACTGCATCGACCAAGGAAAAGCAGCAGCTGACCGTGTCATGCAGCGATTGACTCGCTGAAATTGATTCGTTTGAAAGACCTCACACAGCCGATTGCGGCATGTGTGAGGTCTTTTTGTTTGGTTGTCAGATGGAAAGGGATGAGGGAGAATGTTGTCGGACATTCAACGGCGGTTGAGGTATCGGCCAGATCCTAGTAGAAATCGGCCAAGTATGAGCATGAATCGGCCAAATGCAGTGAACAATCGGCCACATAACAGTAGAAATCGGCCAAGTCCTATAAACAATCGGCCAAAGCGAAGGAAGCCGCTGAAATCAAGCCCCTCAGAAAGCGTCCATCCGGAGTTGAAACCAACACCGTCTCCAACACAAAAAACTGCCGCAGAAGTCAGTATGTACTGACGTTCTGCAGCAGCCGATCAACCTAACCTATAACAGCAACTCGTTATTCTGAGCACGATGGACATTTTGTTTGATAGCACTCATGTTGCTCTTCTATCGTTTCACCGCAAGTAACACATTGTTTCGGAGGCAAATTCTTAAAAAATTCTACAACGTTTTCAATCATTTCTCA
>JARIBI010000021.1 GCA_029257435.1 Sporosarcina sp.
ATGTTGCGTAGATCGTTTTTTCATTTTACACTGTGATTATATGGAGGGATTTTCATGCATGTGCTATTTTACACGAAACCGGGCTGTCCGCTGTGTGACGAAGCCGAGCAGATGATGGAGCTTATTCAAGAGGACTATCCCTTGACGTGGACTCCGGTCAACATCGAAGAGGATGATGCAAAACATGAGCAATACGTCTTTATGATCCCTGTTGTGGAAAAAGATGATGAGGTGCTTTGTTCAGGTGTGATAAGTTATATTGATTTAGCTATGCTTTTTGAAGACGGAGTTTAAATTTGAAATTATCGGGAATAGTATGTATAGTTGCATTATAAGTTAATATATTTTTTTGACTTCGGTGGGACGTATTTTATCCATCATGGTCAAAAGATGTCCTAAGTTGAAAGGAGGAGTCTCTCTGAAAACGTCTATTGTTGAAGCGCAGGAGAAGTTAGTCCCTGAAATGATGGCAACACTGCAACAACGCTATCTTGTGCTAAAACTGATCAAAACATCCGGGCCAATCGGAAGACGGCCTCTTGCAGACACTGCGGGATTATCTGAACGCGAAACACGCTCGGTAATGGAAGCTCTGAGAGATCAGCAACTCATTCGTGTTGCAAAAGAAGGAGCGACTGTTACAGCCGATGGCGAAAGTGTATTGCAGCATCTTGGACCGTTAATTGAGCTGCAATATGGAAAGAATGTTCTTGCGAAGCGTATTAAAAGTTATTTTTCCATTCAAGATGTGCACATTGTAAAAGGAGACAGTTCTGAACCAGGCGGCTCGAACGAATTGCTTGGAACTGAAGCTGCATCTGTTTTTGCAACCCGCATTGGGACTGGACGTGTTGTAGCCGTTACTGGCGGAAGTACCATGGCAGCTATTCCGAAACACCTGAGTTGTTATCCAGGTGCGGAAGAGACAATATTCATCCCAGCCAGAGGCGGTGTTGGAGATAATATAGGCCAACAGGCAAATGTAATCGCTGCTACATTCGCACACACGTGCAATGCTTCGTATAAGTCTCTGTATTACCCGGAATCCCTGAGTGAAGAAGCGCATGCAATTTTCTTGAAAGAACCGAGCGCGCAAAAAATGCTCGAACTTTATGAAACGACGGATTGCCTGCTGCATGGCATTGGCGATGCGAAGAAAATGGCAGCAATGCGGGATTCCACCGAAGAAGAGCAGCAGTTACTCGATTCCAGAGGCGCAAAAGGTGAAGCGTTCGGATATTACTTTAATGGTTCAGGTGAGATTGTTCATCACCTTCGAACGGTTGGAATTCAAACCAATCACTTGAAACGGATTCCTCTGCTAGTAGCAGTGGCGGGCGGCTCGGCAAAAGCAGAAGCGATTCTTTCATATTTGCGGGGTGCCACAAAACAAACTGTTCTTGTTACCGATGAAGGGGCCGCAAAGAAAATCGTGAATTTACTAGCAAATGAATAACACCACATGTTTACAATTGGCCTGCTAAGGAAATTATCCGAAGTATGCCGTCAATATATAACAACAAAACTTGGAGGGATTTTACATGACTGTAAAAATGGCGATTAATGGATTTGGACGTATTGGACGTATTGTAATGAGAGATACTTTGGAGCACGAGGATCTTGAAGTTGTAGCAGTAAACGACTTAACAGATGCACCGATGCTTGCGCACTTGTTGAAGTATGATTCCGTTCACGGAATTCTTGATGCAGATATCACTTCTGACGAAAACCATATCATTGTGAATGGCAAAAAGATCCGTGTCTACGCTGAAAAAGATCCAGCTAACTTACCATGGAAAGACCTTGGAGTCGATATCGTTGTTGAAAGTACCGGCGTCTTCCGCGATGCAAAAGGATTACAGAAACACCTTGATGCCGGCGCGAAGAAAGTCATCTTGTCTGCACCTGCTAAAGGCGATGTGAAAACACTTGTTATGGGTGTAAACGAAGAAGAATACGATGCTGCAACAGATCATTACGTATCTAATGCGTCTTGTACAACAAACTGTCTGGCACCAGTCGTTAAAGTGCTGAACGACAAGTTCGGCGTTGAACGCGGTATGATGACAACAATTCACTCATACACAAATGATCAGCGAATTCTTGACTTGCCACACGAAGACTACCGCCGTGCACGTGCTGCAGCTGAGTCTATGATTCCGACAACTACAGGAGCAGCATCTGCTGTAACTAAAGTTATTCCTGAATTGAAAGGAAAACTAGATGGAATGGCTGTACGTGTTCCAACACCTAACGTTTCACTCGTTGACTTTGTTGCTGAGTTGAAAAAAGACGTTTCTGTTGAAGATGTAAACAAAGCGTTGAAAGATGCATCAGAAAACGAATTGAAAGGCTTCCTATTCTACAGCGATCTTCCACTTGTTTCAAAAGACTATAACGGGAACCATGCTTCTTCTACAGTAGATGGTCTGTCCACAATGGTACTTGGAGACAACATGGTAAAAGTCATCAGCTGGTATGACAACGAACAAGGATATGCTGCACGCTGTATCGACCTTGCATTGTACATGAACAAAAAAGGACTATAATCACCGATCTTAACCATACATCGGCACATAAAATCTGGCTTATCAGATTGTGACCGATTATACTTAATAGATGGGCAGGAGGAACGGCATTGCCCGTTTCCTCCTTTTTTTATTATAAACTTTTGTTGTGAAGGAGTGCTTGTTCGCATGAATGCCAAAATGACGATGAAAGACTTGGATCTAATGGGGAAACGAGTTTTCTGCAGAGTGGATTTTAACGTACCTATGGAAGACGGGAAAGTTTCAGATGATACTAGAATCCGTGCTGCCATCCCGACAATCGAGTACCTTTCTAAACAAGGGGCAAAAGTAATTCTTGCAAGTCATCTCGGGCGTCCGAAAGGTGAAGTGAAGGAAGACTCACGTTTAACAGAAGCGGGAAAACGATTGGCTGAATTACTCGGCAAACCGGTTCTGAAATTAGACGAGTCTACAGGTCCGGCCGTTGAAAAGCACGTTTCAGAGTTAGCAGATGGAGAAATTCTGCTGCTTGAAAATGTACGTTTCCACGCAGGCGAAGAAAAGAACGATCCTGAACTAGCTAAGCAATTTGCTGCACTGGCAGATGTTTTCGTCAATGACGCATTTGGAGCAGCACACCGCGCACATGCAACAACAGCTGGTATTGCAGAGTACTTGCCAAGTGTTCAAGGACTTCTGCTTGAAAAAGAACTCGACGTACTCGGAAAAGCATTATCAGATCCGGAGCGTCCTTTCACAGCGATTATCGGCGGCGCAAAAGTTAAAGACAAGATTGGAGTTATCGATCATTTACTGGATAAAGTCGATAACCTGCTAATCGGAGGGGGCTTATCCTATACATTCTCGCGTGCTCAAGGGCACGAAATCGGGGACTCTCTGGTAGAAGAAGACAAAATCGATCTTGCAAAATCATTCATTGAAAAAGCAAAAGAAAAAGGAGTCAACCTTTACTTGCCGATCGATGTGAAGGTAGCCGATTCATTCTCGGAAACTGCAAAAACTAAATCTGTGGAAATCACAGGTATTGAAAAAGGGTGGATGGGACTCGATATCGGGCCTAAAACCGCAGAACTTTATGAGAGTGTGATTAAGGACTCGAAACTTGTGATTTGGAATGGACCAATGGGTGTCTTTGAAATGGCACCATTTGCTGAAGGGACAAAGCGGGTTGCTCAAGCAATGGCTGAAACTGAAGCATTCACAATTATTGGCGGCGGCGATTCTGCTGCTGCCGTTGAAAAGTTTGAGGTAGCTGAAAAAATGGACCACATCTCTACAGGCGGCGGAGCATCTCTGGAGTTCATGGAAGGTAAAGAACTGCCGGGCGTAGCTGCATTAAATGATCGTTCATAAGGAGGAACCTACTCATGAGAAAACCAATTATTGCAGGAAATTGGAAGATGTACAAAACGCTAGATGAAGCAGTGACATTCGTGGATGCACTTGCTGGAAAGCTGAAAGCAACGGACAAAGCAGATACAGTCATTTGTCCGCCAGCTCCATATCTAGCTGCACTTGTGGAAAAAACTAAAGAATTACCCATTCATATTGGTGCACAAACGATGCATGAAGAAGTTGAAGGGGCATTCACAGGTGAAATCAGTCCAACTATGCTGAAAAGTGTAGGTGTTGAATATGTGATTCTTGGACATTCTGAACGCAGACAATACTATAACGAAACAGATGAATCTGTGAACCGAAAAGTAAAGTCAGCTTTTGAACATAACCTCACACCGATTGTATGTGTAGGTGAGTCACTGGAACAGCGTGAAGATAACGCGACTGCTGCAATCGTATCAGAACAGGTAAAGAAAGCGTTTGCGGGAATAAGTGAAGCGGATGCTTCTTCAGCAATCGTGGCGTATGAACCGATCTGGGCGATTGGCACTGGGCGCACTGCGACTGCTGAAGATGCGAATGTAGTATGCGGGCAGATTCGAGAAGTCCTTGCAGAGTTATATTCAGAATCCGTATCACAGGCAATTCGTATTCAATACGGAGGCAGTGTCAAACCTGGGAATATTAAAGAACTGTTATCGATGAGTGATATCGATGGAGCATTAGTCGGCGGGGCAAGTCTCGATCCGGAATCGTTCGCCGCACTCGCGGAGGCTGGAGCGAATGTCTAAAGGACCTGTTGGCCTCATCATTATGGACGGTTTTGGACTGCGCTCAGAAACTTCCGGAAACGCTGTTGCGCATGCGAAAAAACCAAACTATGAGCGACTCTGGAATGCTTATCCACACGCTACGCTAACAGCGTCGGGGGAAGCAGTCGGGTTGCCTGAGGGGCAAATGGGAAACTCAGAAGTGGGTCACTTGAACATCGGAGCAGGACGAATCGTCTACCAAAGTCTTACTCGGGTTAACAAGTCGATTCGTGAAAACGATTTTTTCCAAAACGAAGCGTTACTCGCAGCTGTTGAACACGCAAAAACGAATAACGGTGCACTGCATTTAATGGGATTACTGTCAGATGGCGGTGTCCACAGTCATTATGAGCATTTGTTTGCCTTGCTGCGCCTTGCCGAAATGAATGGCATTCGTGAAGTATACGTTCATGCGTTTTTAGACGGAAGAGATGTCGGTCCGAAAACGGCTTTGACCTATATTGAACGGACAGAAGAAGTCATGAAATCGGTTGGTGTAGGACAGCTGGCGTCAATATCCGGCCGCTACTATGCGATGGATCGTGACAAACGCTGGGAACGCATCAAGCTTGCGTATGATGTCATGGTGAATGGAGAAGGACCTGTATATGCATCTGCCGAAGAAGGTGTCCAAGCTTCTTATGAGGCAGGTGTGACAGACGAATTCGTTGTGCCGTTTATTGTTCAACAAGAAGGACAGGCTCCTATTCAGATTTCTGAGGGAGACTCTGCTGTATTTTTCAATTTCCGACCTGACCGCGCGATTCAATTATCCCGTGCATTTACTCAAAATGGATTTGACGGATTTGCAGCGAAGAATTATACAGATTTAAAATTTGTTACATTTACGGATTATAGTGCTGAAGTTGCCTCCCAAGTTGTATTTGCTAAACAAGATTTGAAAAATACAATTGGTGAAGTCCTTTCTCAGAACCATGTTCGTCAGCTTCGTATTGCAGAAACTGAAAAGTATCCTCATGTAACGTTCTTCATGAGTGGCGGACGCGAGGAAGAATTTGAAGGCGAGAAAAGAATTTTAATCCCTTCACCAAAGGTTGCCACGTATGATTTGAAACCCGAAATGAGTGCGTACGAAGTAACCGATGCGTTGATCAAAGAAATACAAGAAGACCAAATCGATGCGTTCATTCTTAATCTGGCGAATCCAGATATGGTTGGCCATAGTGGAATGCTCGAGCCGACAGTAAAAGCTGTTGAAACAACGGACGAATGTGTTGGACGTATTCTCGACGTGCTGCTTGCTAAAGGCGGCGCAGCGATTATTACAGCGGACCACGGGAATGCTGACGAAGTCATGACCATTGAAGGTGCACCCATGACTGCGCACACGACAAATCCAGTGCCGGTAATTGTGACGAAAGATGGCGTTATACTAAGAGAAGGTGGTATTCTCGCTGATCTTGCGCCAACCATGTTAAAATTGCTAGGTATCAAACAGCCAGAAGAGATGACAGGAACGCCATTATTTTAACTAAAGGGAGAGATTTGCATGCCAATCATTACACTTGTTCAAGCTAGAGAAGTACTCGACTCACGAGGGAACCCGACAGTTGAAGTCGAAGTGTTTACAGAAAGTGGAGCATTTGGACGAGCAATTGTACCATCTGGCGCATCAACAGGTGAATACGAGGCTGTTGAACTTCGCGATGGCGACAAAGATCGATACCTTGGAAAAGGCGTGCTAAAAGCGGTTGACCACGTCAACGAAGTCATTGCAGACGCGTTGGAAGAAAACTATTCAGTTCTCGACCAAGTCGTGATTGACCACGCTTTGATCGAACTGGATGGAACAGATAACAAAGGCAAACTTGGAGCCAATGCAATTCTAGGTGTATCTATGGCCGTAGCTCATGCTGCAGCAGACTATTTAGATATTCCGCTGTACCAATACCTGGGCGGCGTCAATGCGAAGCAGCTTCCTGTTCCGATGATGAACATCGTTAATGGCGGAGAGCACGCAGATAACAACGTCGACATTCAGGAATTCATGATCATGCCAGTGGGGGCAGAATCATTCCGTCACGCACTTCGTATGGGCGCTGAAATCTTCCACGGATTGAAAGCGGTTCTTCATGAAAAAGGATTGAACACAGCGGTAGGTGACGAAGGCGGATTCGCACCAAACCTGTCTTCCAACGAAGAAGCATTATCTACAATTGTAGAAGCAATCAAAAAAGCGGGCTACAAACCGGGTGAAGACATTATGCTGGCTATGGATGCTGCAGCCTCTGAATTCTTCAACAAAGAAGACGGCAAATACCATCTATCAGGCGAAGGGATTGTCAAATCACCTGAAGAGATGGTGGATTGGTACGAACAGCTTTGCGATAAATACCCAATCATCTCTATCGAAGACGGTTTGGATGAAAACGACTGGACTGGCACAAAGCTGCTTACAGATCGCTTAGGCAAACGTGTTCAAATTGTTGGAGACGACTTGTTTGTAACGAACACTGAAAAATTATCACGCGGTATTCAAGAAGGCGTAGGGAACTCGATTCTTGTCAAAGTGAACCAGATCGGTACACTTACTGAAACATTCGATGCAATTGAAATGGCGAAACGCGCTGGTTATACAGCAGTTATCTCTCACCGTTCAGGTGAAACAGAAGATACAACAATCGCTGATCTTGCAGTCGCAACAAACGCAGGTCAAATCAAGACGGGCGCTCCTTCACGTACAGATCGTGTTGCGAAGTATAACCAATTGCTGCGTATCGATGACCAGCTCGATGAAACAGCACAGTACCTTGGCAAACAAACATTTTATAACTTGAAGCACTAATAAGCAGAAATTAGAGACAACTGCTGTAATCAGCGGTTGTCTCTATTGCTAGAGTTTGGTAAACTGTTAAGGTAGTTGAGTTTTGTTTCAGGAGGTGGAACATTATGCACGCGTTATTAATGACATTGCTCGTGATTGTCTCACTTTCACTAATTGTCGTTGTCTTACTGCAATCAGGGAAGAGTGCAGGACTGTCAGGAGCCATCTCCGGTGGTGCTGAACAGTTATTTGGCAAACAAAAGGCACGCGGTCTGGACCTAGTCTTGCAGCGCGTTACAATTGTACTTTCCGTGCTGTTCTTTGCACTGGCGATTGCGATCGTGAAAATATAAAAAGAAGCAATTTCCGCCTGGCCATCTGTACGGCCAGGCTTTTTTATTCAAAACTGGTATGGTAATGATTGGAGGTTAGGTCGCATGAAAGTTTCTCATGCAAAGCCTTTCTTTTTTGAACATGGAAAGCGAGCAGTGCTTTTACTACATGGGTTTACAGGAACATCTGCTGACGTACGTATGATCGGCCGATTTTTGGAGAAAAAAGGATATACTTCTCTTGCACCGCATTATAAAGGGCATGGCGGTCCTGCAGAAGAACTTATTACAACTGGACCTGACGACTGGTGGCCAGACGTCATTCAAGCATATGATCAGTTAAAAGATGCTGGTTTTAACCAAATTGCAGTAGCCGGTTTATCATTGGGCGGCGTATTTTCTCTGAAATTAGGTGCTGAGCGTCCTGTACTGGGGATTGTAACGATGAATGCGCCGATGTCGATGCGTTCGTTAGATCAGATGTATGGAGGAGTGCTCCATTACGCCCGTGAATATAAAAAGCTCGAAGGGAAAGATGAAGAAACCATAGATGCGGAAGTGGCGGCACTTCGTGAAAAATCGATGCCTTCGCTAACCGATCTTCAGAAGCTGATCGAGAACGTGAGGGCTGAAGTGGACACGATCTATGCGCCGTTAATCGTCGTACAGTCCACGCATGACGAAGTGATTGACCCGGATTCAGGAGATATCATCTATGATCTGGCAGAGTCTACAGATAAGAAAATTTCCCTATACGAAAAATCGAAACATGTAATTACGTTAGGTCCTGAGAAAAATGAACTTCACGAAGAAATTTTCGAGTTTTTGGAGTCACTTGATTGGGAAGATTAATGAACCCCAAATCAGGCAATACTAACTAGACAAGGAGGGATGAGAGTTGGATACTTTTGAAAAAGAATTGGAACAAAGAATTCTTTCAACGATGAAAGATGATTCTTATAAGCCCCTTACCGTACAGGAAATCCAAGAATTACTCGGTATGGAGCAAGCTTCAGAATTTAAAGAACTAGTGAAAATGCTTGTCCATTTAGAACAAAAAGGACTCATTATTCGCTCGAGAACGAATCGCTATGGCGTTCCTGAACGGATGAATTTAGTACGCGGAAAATTCATCGGACATGCAAAGGGGTTTGGATTTGTCACACCGGAAACGGAAGGCATGGATGATATTTTCATTCCGCCAACTGAAGTCAATGGTGCGATGAACGGTGATATCGTTCTAGTACGAGTGGCGAATAGCTCTTTCGGAGATCGTCGAGAAGGCGCTATCATTCGGATTGCTGAACGTAAAACGACGAAAGTAGTCGGTACGTACCAAGACAATCGAGGATTCGGTTTTGTCATTCCGGATGATAAAAAGCTGCCTATGGATATCTTCATTGCAAAAGGAAATAACCTAGGTGCGATTGAAGGCCATAAAGTGGTTGCTGAAATCACTGAGTTCCCAAGTGATATGAAGTCCGCGACAGGAATGGTTGTCCAGATTCTAGGTCACAAAAACGACCCTGGAGTCGATATCCTTTCAATCATCCACAAACACGGAATTGAAATCGAGTTTCCACCAGAAGTACTTCAGCAGACGGACAAAATTCCTGCAGAAATCCAGGAAGCGGATCTGTTCAAACGTAAAGACTTGCGAGATGTGCTGACAATAACAATTGATGGTGCAGATGCAAAGGATTTGGATGACGCGATTTCACTCGTGAAAAACGCAGACGGAACGCATACGCTGTCTGTTCACATTTCCGATGTGAGTCATTATGTCACGGAGAATTCTCCACTGGACGCTGAAGCCTATGATCGTGGAACGAGTGTCTACTTAACGGACCGCGTGATTCCGATGCTGCCGCATAAGCTGTCAAACGGAATCTGTTCGTTGCACCCTGATGTGGACCGTTTAACTCTTACGTGTGAAATGACGATCGATGGATACGGAAAAGTGACGCATCACGAAATTTATCCAAGTGTCATTAATTCCGATTATCGGATGACGTATCAGGATGTCTACCAAATCGTAGACCAATTGGATGGAGAACTGCGTGCGAAGTACTCGGAAATCGTTCCGATGTTGACCGATATGGCGGAGCTTGCAAAGATCCTACGTCAAAAGCGTGGCGATCGTGGTGCCATTGACTTCGATTTCAAAGAGTCGAAAGTGTTGGTGGATGATGAAGGCTGGCCAACAGAGATTAAGATTATTGAACGTACCGTTGCTGAACGAATGATTGAAGAATTCATGCTTGCTGCGAACGAAACGGTTGCTGAGCATTTCCACTGGATGCAAGTACCGTTCATGTACCGGATTCACGAAGATCCGAAACCTGAGAAGCTTCAGCGGTTGTTTGAGTTCCTGACCAACTTCGGAATCGTCGTTAAAGGTGCCGGCAACAAAGTACATCCTCGAGCGTTGCAGGAAATCACGGAGTCCATTTCAGGTCTTCCTGAAGAGACGGTTATTTCAACGATGCTCCTACGATCGATGCAACAGGCGAAGTATTATCAGGAAAGTCTCGGCCACTTCGGATTATCCGCAGACTTCTATACACACTTCACATCTCCAATCCGTCGCTATCCAGACTTGATCGTGCATCGATTGATTCGTACGTATTTGTTTGAAAAAGACGTTTCAGGGAAAACAATTGCACATTGGGATGCGGAGTTACCGGAAATCGCTCAGCACACTTCCGATATGGAGCGCCGTGCAGTCGATGCAGAACGCGACACGGATGCATTGAAGAAAGCACAGTTCATGTTGGATAAAATCGGTGAAGAGTTTGAAGGTGTCATTTCATCTGTAACGAATTTCGGTTTGTTCGTTGAGCTTGAAAACACAATCGAAGGACTCGTCCATGTCAGCTATATGACAGACGACTATTATCGTTTTGACGACCGTCAAATGATGATGATCGGGGAGCATACAGGCAAGCAATTCCGTATTGGGGATGAAGTCACAGTACGAGTAACTGCTGTGAAGCCAGAAGAATCTTCAATTGACTTCGAGATTGCAGATATGAAGAAGACGTTCCATAGAACACGCAAGACTACACCGAAAGTGATCCATGCAAGAAACAAGCCTTCAAGTGATTCGAAGGGGAATGGACAAAGAGGCGGCGGACAAAAGAGTGATTCCGGAAAACGAAATTCTTCTGCTAAACCAGCTGCTAAAAGTTCAGGCGGCAGTCAGAAGAAGAAGTTCTACGAAGGTGTTGCAAAGAAAAACAAAAAACAGAAACCTAGAAAAAGAAAGTGAACCGGATTGCCAACTGGCCATTCGGTTTCACGGGAGGGTGAATGACGATGGCAAAAGGCAAAGGGAAAGTACTTGCAGTCAATAAGAAAGCCAATTATGACTTCGCAATCGAAGAAACAATTGAAGCAGGAATTGTACTGCAAGGTACAGAAATCAAATCAATCCGTAACGGGAAAGTGCAGTTGAGAGATGCGTTCGTACTCATCCGCAACAACGAAGCATGGATCTCCAATATGCACATCAGCCCCTACGAACAAGGCAATCAGTTTAACCATGATCCGGTTCGCTCTCGTAAACTACTGATGCATAAGAAACAGATTAGTACGCTAATCGGGCAGACGAAGGAAAAAGGGACTGCCATTGTTCCTTTGAAAATGTATATTAAAGACGGTTTCGCAAAAGTCCTCGTCGGTGTCGGTAAAGGTAAGAAATTATACGACAAACGGCATGACTTGAAAGAGAAAGAAGCAAAACGTGAGATGCAGCGGGCGTTCAAAGACAAACAGCAATATTGATATGCGTCGTTCTTTGAGGTATACTAGTTATAGTAATACAGTTCCGATAGTCTTAGCGTCAGCAGGAGGCTGCTGATGACTCCAGACGTTTCCCGGACATCCCTTTAACGGGGACGTTACGGATTCGACAGGGGTGGTCTAAGCGTGAGCTGCGCGTCGGAGGCTCGACTCCGTCAGAAACGGACCTTAATAATAACAGGCAAAACAAACAACAACCTAGCATTCGCAGCGTAAGCTGTTGAATCTGCCTTGTAATACCATCGCCCATGTGGCGTTGCAGGGCTAACCTAAAGTGGGATACGCTGGATGCTGCTTTTCGAGGCTCCCCAGAAGAGATTTCCGAAATAGCGCTCAGGACGCCCTGTCTTCCGGCATAATGCAGCGCGAA
>JARIBI010000129.1 GCA_029257435.1 Sporosarcina sp.
TATTCAACACCCATGGATTTATTGTAGAAGGAGGCTTTTTTAGTGAACGTCAAACGACTGATGAGTATAACGATGATGGTTCTTTTGCTGGGAACGACGGCACTTCCGGGCTTGGCTTCTGCTAAGGCTGAGCGGACCTTGAAAGACGAAAGTATATATGATTTATTGGTTGACCGTTTTAATAATGGGGACGGACGAAATGATACAGACACGGATGCTCAAGATTTGACCGCATTTAACGGAGGCGATTTCTCTGGGATTTCCCTTCGTTTGCAGCATATTTTAGATATGGGCTTTACCGCTGTTTCCATTGGGCCTGTTTTCCAGACTGCGTCTTATGACGGCAATGAAGTGCTGGATTACACGAAGTTCGAGAAGCATTTTGGTACCGAAGAAGACTTTAACGCGATGCTCGATGAATTGCATGATAAGGACGTTCGGGTCATTGCGGACTTTCCATTAGCAGGAGTGAGCAAAAATCACGTATGGGCCAGCAAACTTCCATTTACGCAAGGTGAAGGCGATACGATTGATTGGAAAGCGGATGATGCGGACGTTCAGGATACCTTGCAGGAGACTATGGTAGACTTCGTGAAAACGTATCCGCTGGACGGACTTCGTTTAACGAAAACGGATGGGTATTCGAAAGAAGTCCTCAACCAGTTTATAGCTGCACTGAAAAAAGCATCATCTGATTTGTATGTATTATCTGGTGAAGAAACTGAAGCGGATGTGGACTCTCAGCCAAACGATGCTTCCATCGAAGCTTTGCGTCAATCCTTCGTAAAAGTAAATCCGGATTCTTCTCTGATGAACCAATTTGAAACGAGCAATCCGAGTGGCTTGATTGAATTTGATCAGTTAACGGGGCCGCGTTTCACATATGATATCGTGGAACAGCGCATGTTCCCTCCAACACGCTGGAAAGTAGCTGTCACTGCGCTATTTACGTTACCTGGAATTCCAGTTATGCCTTATGGCACTGAAATTGCAGTGAACGGAAAAGAAGCACCTGAAAGTCATCCGTTGTTCAACTTTAAGACGGATATGGAACTGAAAGAGCTAATTGGTAATTTGAATTTACTTCGGAACCAATCGAAGACACTTCGAAACGGTGACTTCAAAATGCTGCACAACAAAGATGGATACATGGTCTATAAAATCTACGACGAAGATGAATCTTGGATTATTGCTATCAATAATACATCTGAAACACAAAGTTATGAACTGGATCCCGATGAGATTGGAAGCAAAAAGCGTCTGCGCGGACTGCTGGACAGCGACCAGATTGTAGAGACCGAAGATAACAAATACCACGTAGTAGTGGATCGCGAAATGGCGGAAATCTACTTGGTGAAAGAAGACAAAGGATTTAATATCCCTTATCTGATTGCGTCAATTATGGTCTATGTTTTATTCTTGAGCTTCCTTTGGGCAGTTTGGAGAAAAGGTCGTAAAGCACGTCAAGAACGAAAAGCGGCAACGAAAAAGTAAGATTGAAAAAGAGCGCATCGTGTGCTCTTTTTTATTTTAAGAAAAGGTACCATCAAAAAAAGCAGCCCAGTCTCCAAGGATGAATCCGGAGGACTGGGCTGTTTTTTATTGTTTATTCAAGAAAAATACTGAAAGCGTTCCGGGACCGGCATGTGAGCCGATGACCGAACCAATCATGTGAATTTGAATTTCTTTTGGATGAAACTTTTCTTCGATCAAGTCCCGTAACTCGTTAGCACCAGCTTCGTCGTCACCGTGACTAATGGCAACCACTTGCTCGGAGACATGATCCCCGCGTTCTTCCATGAGCTCTAAAATTCTGCGGAACACTTTTTTTCGGCCGCGATGTTTCTCGATGGGCACCAATCGTCCGCTTTCTACATGAAGTAACGGTTTGATGTTCAATAGTCCGCCGAAAAATGCACTTGCTTTCGACACTCGGCCGCCTTTAGCGAGGTAATCGAGATCTTCAACTGTGAACAGATGCTCCATGTTGCCTGCCATTTTGCGAACTTTGCGTTCGATGGTCCGCACATCCTCCCCGGCATCCCGCAGGCGAACTGCTTCTTGGACAACTAAGCCACAGCCAAGGGAAGCACAACGAGTATCGACTATGATCAAGTTCATGCGCGGCTTGCCTTCTTTTACCTGATCCCTCATCATGACAGATGTCTGATATGTACCGGACAATTCGGAGGAGAATGCGATGTAAATTCCATCTTCTCCAGTCTCAGCGAATTCTTTCCACAAAGCGAGAACCCGGTCCGGGGAAACTTGAGATGTTTTCGGCTGCTTGCCAGCACGAATTGCTTGGAATACTTCTTTCGAATCGATATCCACAATATCTTGATATTCTTTCCCGTCCAGCAACACTGTCAACGGCAGTAACGTAACATCATGTTCATCTAAATACGATTTCGGCAAGTCGCATCCACTGTCTGCGAAAATTTTCATGGGAATCCTCCAATCGCTTTAAGAAGTTTTTAAATTCAATCGTTCTTGTAACATTATGGCAATGCCGTCTTCATTATTCGTAAGTGTGATTTCGTTCGCAATCGACTTCAGCTGATCAATCCCGTTGCCCATTGCAACCCCGATCCCTGCATAATCGATCATTTCTAAATCGTTGTCTTCATCCCCGAACGCAATAATTCGTTCTTGGGGTATACCAATCCACTCCGAAACTTTGGAAATTCCAACTGCTTTGTTCAGACCATGACGTATGACCTCAACGATTTCCCAAGGAGCACCCCAGCGTCTATGCTCAATGACTTCGGCATGGACTTCTTGCAAATGCTTCCGAATCGGATCCGCCATCCCTTCGCCGCCTTGAATCAGCAGACTCGTAGGATTCACTTGTAAAGATTGACGAATATCACCTTCTTGAATTTTAGGGCTGCCGTTACTGAAGATATCGAGCAGTTTTTCATCGTGGTAATGCAAATAGACGTCATCCATGACTTCCGCTACAATATTTTTCAAATCAAAGTCTTGCATAGCATCTATGACGTCTTTCGCGACTGTCAGGTCAATCGTTTCGTGGAAAGTTTTCCAAGTTCGGTCAGTAGGGTGATGAACGAACGCGCCATTGAAGTTTACGATTGGCGTTTTCAATCCAAGCTGACGGTAATAAATTTCACTGGAACGATAGGGGCGCCCCGTCGCAATCATAATCTGATGGCCTTCCGATTCCGCTTGTTTCAAAGTAGCTAGCGTTTTTTCAGAGATTACTTTTTTATCATTTAATAACGTTCCGTCTAAATCGAGTGCGATTAAATGTGGTTTCATGACAAAACGCCTCCTTCCTCATTCAAGTGTATCCTTTTGGAAGCATGCAAGTCAAAAAAGTAATAACACATGCGCAACTTTTGTTTTTTTAGAAAAACATTGGTATGCTCAACTAAACTAAAAGCGAGGTGTCGCGGATGATTATCAGAGAAGAACGATGGGGTACCGAAGGACAGCTTGCAATCCCTTTACTGCATATTGTGGATGAACATCAGGAATCATCTGGGATGCCAGTCGTCATCTTCTTCCACGGCTTTACAAGCGCGAAAGAACATAATTTGCATTACGCATTTAATCTTGCAAAAAAAGGCGTTCGTGTGCTATTGCCCGAAGCGCATCTTCATGGTGTCCGCTCAGAATCATTAGACGAAGTTCAGCTCAGTTTGCGCTTCTGGGAAATTGTACTGACTTCTATAGAAGAAGCAGGAATTTTACATCATCAATTGAAAGAAAAAGGCTTGTTAGAATCTGGCCGAATCGCATTTTCAGGTACGTCAATGGGAGGAATTACAACACTGGGCTGCCTTGCTGCCTATCCTTGGATTCAAAGCGCTGCGGTTATGATGGGGACTCCGGGATATGTGAAACTCGCAAAAGGTCAAATGAAGCAGTTTGAAAATAAAGGATTTAAACTTCCGATGAAAGACGAAGATGTCCAAAAGTTATTGAAAACTCTCGCTGAATTTGATTTGACTCTGCATCCCGAACGTTTGAATGATCGGCCCGTCTTTTTCTGGCATGGCATGAACGATACAATGGTGCCGTTCGAACCGACACGCCATTTCTATAATGCGGTCAAAGAGCAATACACTTCGCATCCGGAAGACTTTGAATTTATGGTGGACGAGCATGCTGGCCACGCAGTTTCCAGACCCGGAATGCTTCGTGCTGTGGACTTTATTGCAGACCATTTGAACGATTGAGTTCATTTTGCTATGATGAGTACAACGAATTGAAATGGAAAGGGGAATTCCAATGGCTGATGAAATGAAAGAAAGCATGATGGGCGTACTTGAAAACGTAATTGACCCTGAGCTTGGTGTAGATATCGTGAATCTTGGACTCGTCTATGATGCAGAATTGCTTGAAGGCGGAATCGGTAAAGTGACCATGACACTTACATCAATCGGTTGTCCGATGGGACCGCAAATTGTTGCGAACGTGAAACAAGAACTAATGGAGCTTCCAGAAATAAAAGAAGTCGAAGTGGACATCGTTTGGAACCCACCTTGGTCGCGCGAAAACATGTCACGTTATGCAAAAATGGCGCTTGGCGTCCGATAAATAAACAAAAAATGATCCGATTAGTGAGTTTTTCACTGGTCGGATTTTTGTCGTTTTATCCGAGTCCGCTTAGGTAAATACTAGTGAATGAGACCTAAGCTTTTGACTTTACACATACGAAAAATCGATGTATACTATTATTAGTCAAAGATAGTCAAAGTCAAATAAACTAACAATAATAATGAGGTGATGGTTCATGAGAATGGACGGCGTACAAGAAGATCAGCGTTCCCCATTAGAACAATTTGGTCGCAACCTAGTTGAAGATGTGAAAAACGGGAAAATGGATCCGGTTATTGGCCGGGATGAAGAGATACGCAATGTGATCCGGATTTTATCTAGAAAAACGAAAAACAATCCTGTTTTGATAGGTGAACCGGGTGTTGGTAAAACGGCAATTGTGGAAGGATTAGCACAGCGGATTGTGAAAGGTGACGTGCCAGAAGGATTGAAAGACCGCCAGATTCACGAGCTTGATATGAGTTCTTTAATAGCAGGCGCAAAATATCGCGGTGAATTTGAAGAACGTCTTAAAGCGGTGCTGAAACAAGTGAAAGACAGCAACGGAGAAATTATTTTGTTCATTGATGAAATCCATACAATTGTCGGAGCAGGCAAGACGGAAGGTGCAATGGATGCTGGTAACATGTTGAAACCGATGCTTGCACGCGGTGAGTTGTATTGTATTGGTGCAACGACTTTGGATGAATATCGGATGTACATCGAAAAAGATCCAGCACTTGAGCGGCGTTTCCAGCAAGTAATGGTCCGCGAACCATCTGTTGAAGATACGATTTCCATCTTACGCGGATTAAAAGAGCGCTTTGAATTGCACCATGGCGTTCGCATCCATGACCGTGCACTGGTCGCGTCTGCCACGCTCTCAGATCGTTATTTGACAGAGCGTTTCATGCCGGACAAAGCAATTGATTTAATGGACGAAGCAAGTGCGATGATTCGTACTGAAATCGATTCCATGCCGCAAGAACTCGACCAAGTGACTCGTCGTATATTGCAGCTGGAAATTGAGGAACAAGCATTGACGAAAGAAAAAGATGCCATCAGTCAGAACCGGCTTGCTGCTTTGCGTGACGAATTGAAAGAGCTGAAAGAGTCTTCGTCAGGCATGCGGGAGCAGTGGGAAAATGAAAAGAAAAAGCTGCAGGAAGTTCAAGACGTACGTGAAAAGTTGGACCGCTATCGACGCGAATTAGAAGATGCGGAAAACAAATTCGACTTGAACAAGGCTGCCGAATTACGTCACGGTAAAATTCCGACATTGGAGCATCGACTTCATGAATTGGAGGATCAGTTCAAAGGTGAGGAAGAAAACCGGTTGATCCGTGAAGAAGTGACGGAAGATGAAATCGCAATGATTGTGGCACGCTGGACAGGGATTCCAGTGACGAAGCTGATGGAAGGCGAACGCGAGAAGTTATTGCGTTTGGCTGATACGTTGAAAGAGCGGGTCATCGGCCAAGATAATGCCGTTCAACTAGTAACGGAAGCGGTATGGCGTGCGCGCTCAGGTATAAAAGACCCTGATAAGCCAATCGGATCGTTCCTGTTCTTAGGACCGACGGGTGTCGGTAAAACGGAACTGGCGAAAACGCTCGCGGGTACATTGTTCGACTCTGTGGATCATTTCATTCGTATCGATATGTCGGAGTATATGGAGAAACACAGTGTATCCCGGCTTGTCGGCGCACCTCCAGGATATATCGGGTACGAAGAAGGCGGGCAATTGACCGAAGCGGTGCGACGAAATCCGTATTCTGTTGTATTGTTAGATGAAATTGAAAAAGCTCATCCAGATGTATCGAATATTTTATTGCAAATACTGGACGATGGCCGTATTACGGATAGTCAAGGACGGCTTGTCAGCTTCACAAATACAGTGGTCATTATGACGTCTAACATCGGTTCTCAGTATTTAATGAGCGGACAGTTCGAATCTGAAGAACATGCAGCTGAAGATTTAGTCATGGCGGAGCTCCGTAATCACTTCAAACCCGAATTGCTGAATCGTATGGATGATATTATCATCTTCCATTCTCTATCTGGCAATGCATTTGTTGAAATCGCTCGGAAGATGCTGGAGGACCTTGTGCGCAGATTGGACGGTCAGGATATTCCATTAACGTATGAAGAACCTGTACTCGACTGGGTCGTTGCAGAAGGAACGGATGCTGATTTCGGGGCACGGCCATTGAAACGATTCATTCAACGATATGTGGAAACGGCGGTCGCGAAGGAAGTCATCAAAGGTAATTTGGAAGAAGGACAGCGTCTGCATCTTCGGATGGAAGACGGAGCGTTGGTTGTGGATACGCTATAAATAAGAGGAGGCAAGCCACTTTTCGTGTGATGCGGAGAGTGGCTTGTTTTCTGTTTGAAAGTTGATGGGGTTATATAATCCGGGGAATCAGCAAGATTCGGTCGGTACCCGCTCGTTGCGTAGGTCAACCCGCTCGTTCCGTAGGTCAACCCGCTCGTTCCGTCGTGCAACCCGCTCGTTCCGTCGTTCAACCCGCCCGTTGCGTCGTGCAACCCGCCCGTTGCGTCGTGCAACCCGCTCGTTCCGGCGGTCAACCCGCCCGTTGCGTCGTGCAACCCGCTCATTCCGGCGGTCAACCCGCCCGTTCTGGCATGCAACCCGCTCATTCCGTCATGCAACCCGCTCGTTCCGGCGGTCAACCCGCCCGTTCTGGCATGCAACCCGCTCATTCCGTCGTGCAACCCGCTCGTTGCGTCGTGCAACCCGCTCGTTACGTCGTGCAACCCGCTCATTGCGGAGGTCAACCCGCTCATTCCGGCGGTCAACCCGCCCGTTCCGACGTGCAACCCGCCCGTTCCATCATACAAACCCGCACATTTCCGCGCACAACCCACCGATCCACCCGCGCAAAAGTCCACAATCGACTCACATCATCAATTTCTGCACAAAAAAACAGCAAAAGGGAAATTCCCCTTTCGCTGTGATAAGGATCAATGTTCTGCAACTGGCTCGTCCGGGATAATCGCTGTAATCGCGAAAATCATAACAGACAAAACGAGTGAGACAATGATTCCAGTTGTAAATTCAAACGTTGGTACGTTCGCAATAGCGCCTGCTACATAGTTGAGCATGGAAACTAAAAGGAATGACCAAACAAATGTCATGATGAACTTCATCGAAATCACCTCTAGAATACTTTTTCACCTTTCATCATATCATAGCGCCGCCCGTTTCGAAACTTAATTTACAACGCGGATAAAAGAATTTGACGGTTTCGTGTCTCCAATGTTGAAAAAATTTACGATATCTACTATGATTGATACCAGGTACTAATAATAGATAACAAGGAACGGGGTATGAGCAATGGGTGTAGGACTTCTAAGTATTGGCAAGTATGTCCCAGAACACGTGCTAACAAACGCAGATCTTGAAAAAAGAATGGATACATCAGACGAATGGATTCGTACGCGCACAGGAATTGAAGAACGCCGAATTGCAGATAATTGTACTGATACATCAGATATGGCTTATCAAGCTGCAAAAGAAGCAATCGAAAAAGCAGGGATCGAGCCTGAGCAAATTGGAATGATTTTGGTTGCAACGGTTACACCCGATCAACCATTTCCATCGGTAGCAACGATGCTCCAAGCACGTCTTGGTGCTAAAAATGCCGCTGCAATGGATATTTCTGCAGCATGTTCAGGGTTCATGTACGGAGTCGTTACAGCGAAGCATTTCGTGGAAGCTGGCACACACGATTACGTTCTCGTCGTAGGGGTTGAAAAGCTTTCTAAAATCACAAATTGGAAAGACCGCAACACAGCAGTTCTCTTCGGCGATGGCGCCGGTGCAGGAATCGTCGGTAAAGTTAGCGGAGACCGCGGTATTCTTGCATTCGAGCTCGGAGCTGACGGAACAGGCGGCAATGAACTTTATCAAGATCGTTACTTGAAGATGAATGGCCGTGAAGTGTTTAAGTTCGCGGTTCGTCAAATGGGGCAATCGGCTGTTAACGTTATTGAAAAAGCAGGTCTTTCAAAAAAAGACGTTGACTTCCTAATCCCTCACCAGGCAAACATTCGAATTATGGAAGCATCACGCGAGCGTCTAGAACTTCCTCCAGAAAAAATGTCCAAATCGGTTCATAAATACGGGAATACTTCCGCAGCATCGATTCCGATTTCATTACACGACGATATCGAAGAAGGTCGCGTGAAAGATGACGACATTCTTGTTCTTGTCGGTTTTGGCGGCGGCCTCACTTGGGGCGGCATTTGCATGCGCTGGGGCAAGTAAGTTAACTGGAAAATCAGCACACTAAACCATACAGATGGAAGCAACTATGCTATCTATGAAACGAAGGAGAGTTCAACTAATGGAAAAGCGACGCGTAGTCATTACCGGAGTCGGGGCCGTTTCCCCGGTAGGAAATACGGCGGAAGAGTCATGGCAGTCGGTTCTTGACCGCAAGTCAGGGATCGGGCCGTTGACACGTCTCGATACAGAGTTATTCCCAGTGAAAGTAGCTGCGGAAGTGAAAGACTTTGACATCGAAGAGTACTTATCAAAGAAAGAAGCTCGTAAAATGGACCGTTTCACGCATTATGCAATGGCGGCTTCCATCATGGCGATGAAAGATGCGGGTCTGGAAGAGTTGGATGAAGAGACGGGACTTCGCACAGGCGTTTGGATCGGCTCAGGAATCGGAGGAATGGAAACACACGAAAAGCAGTTCCTTACATTCCAGGAAAAAGGTTACCGTCGTGTCAGCCCGTTTTTCGTTCCAATGATGATTCCAGATATGGCTTCTGGTCAAGTATCGATTCACTTTGGTGCTAAAGGCATTAACTCGTGTACAGTAACTGCTTGTGCTTCAGGCACAAACTCAATCGGAGATGCATTTGAAGTAATTCTTCGAGGGGATGCAGATGTCATGATCACAGGGGGAGCCGAGGCTCCGATCACGACGATGTCTGTTGCAGGGTTCTGTGCGAATACAGCGTTATCATTAAATCCGGATCCAAACACAGCATCACGTCCGTTTGATAAAGAACGTGATGGGTTTGTCATTGGGGAAGGTGCAGGAATTCTCATCTTGGAAGAGTATGAGCACGCAGTAAAACGTGGGGCTAAAATCTATGCGGAAGTAGTGGGGTATGGGTCGACAGGGGACGCACACCACATTACAGCACCTGCTCCCGAAGGTGAAGGTGCAGTCCGTGCCATGCAACAAGCGATTCAAAAGGCAGGAATCACTCCTGACGAAATCGGCTACCTCAATGCACACGGTACGAGTACTGCGTACAATGACTTATTTGAAACGATGGCAGCGAAAACCGTATTCGGAGATCACGCATACAAACTCGCGATCAGCTCAACAAAGTCGATGACAGGTCACTTGCTCGGTGCTGCCGGCGGACTCGAAGCAATCTTCACTGCGAAAGCGCTGCAAGAAGGAATTTTGCCGCCAACAACGAATTTTGAAAATCCAGATCCAGAGTGTGATCTCGATTACATTACTGACGGTCCACGCAAAGCGGACGTCACGTATGCGATGAGCAACTCTCTCGGGTTCGGCGGTCACAACGCCTCTCTTATTCTCAAAAAAATCTAATGGTCTCAACAAAAAGAGCGCTGCATCGGAGATTATCCGAGCAGCGCTCTTTGCATTATACAACTGTCAGTCTTAAATTGTGCATAGCTCTCATATAGTAGGACAAAACTAAAAAAGGATCGATGTCATGACGCGACTGTTCTTTTTCCTGATAAGCTACGGTCTCATTGTAACGACTTGTACGACGATGATTACGTATTTGAATTACACCTCAATGGGATTCGATATGCAGACTGTCGGGCTTTTCATCCTGCGATCAGCAGATTTTGCACTATTTATTGGCGCCATCGTCATGCTGTTGCTTACCGTTTACGTCCGAGTCCCATCGCGGCTTCCATTTTCGTAAGAGTTGCGGATGCAATTGCGTTCGCTTTCACAGCACCTTCATCCAGAATCTCATCCAGCTTATCCGATTCCATCAGTTCATGGTACTTCTCTTGAATCGGTGCTAAGTGATTAATGACGCTCTCCGCAACGCCTGCTTTAAACGCGCCGTAGCCTTGGCCATCATACTTAGCTACAAGCTCTTCAACAGCAGTGCCAGTTAGTGCAGATTCGATAATCAATAAATTCGAGACACCTGGCTTATTCTCGACATCGAAACGGACAACTCCTTCAGAATCTGTCACTGCGCTTTTAATCTTCTTTTCAATTTGCTTCGGCGTATCCATTAAGAAAATCGTTGCTTTTTGATTCGGATCCGATTTACTCATCTTTTTCAATGGATCTTGCAGCGACTTAATGCGCGCGCCGACTTTTGGTATGCGCACTTCCGGGATCGTCAGTACATCTGCATAACGGCGGTTGAATCTCTCTGCTAAGTCTCGTGTTAACTCTAAATGCTGTTTCTGATCTTCTCCGACAGGCACAACATTTGTATTATAAAGGAGAATGTCAGCTGCCATAAGCGGCGGATACGTGAGCAATCCAGCGGAAACCCCATCTTGCCCATCCGATTTATCTTTGAACTGTGTCATCCGTTCGAGTTCCCCGATTGATGAAGTACACTGCATAATCCATCCTGCCTGCGCGTGTGCGGGTACTTCTGATTGAATGAAAAGAACGGACTTCTCAGGATCAATTCCACTCGCAATATAGGTCGCTGCGAGCGAACGGATTGCTTGTTTCAGCTCGTCTGGATCTTGCTGCACCGTAATGGCATGCTGATCCACGATACAGAAAATGCACTCCGCCTCATTCTGAAGCTCGATGAATTGCCGGAATGCCCCAATGTAATTTCCTAACGTAATAATGCCTGTTGGTTGAACACCTGAAAAAATAGTTGTCATTGTTAGTTCCTCCTTAAATGTAAACACAAAAAAACACCGACACATCCCTATATAAATAGGGACGGTCGATGTGCAGGAACCGCGGTGCCACCCGAATTGCCCGAAGGCCACTCAAAACCCCTTAACGCGGGATACGCAGTGGAAAAGTAGTGGTATTCTACTCATTCAACCGAGCTCGGGAGCCCATTCCTCCTAACCGCTTCACCTGTTCACACCACCCACAGGCTCTCTTGAGAAGCTAAATTAGAAGTACTTATTCCGTCTAAGCCGTTCTTATAATTAGAGTAATTATAATATGCTTATTCGAGGAATGCAAGTCCTATTCCGTTTTAAAAATGAATTCTACGGGAATACTCTAAATAATCAACGAAAATTCATGTCAATTTGGAACCTTTTGGAGTCTGAAACGTACTAGTAGACAGGAACACATTTTCACTTCGAATTTGTAATTGATAATACGAATTGAAAAAATTAGATGTTTAATCTCATTCTAAAAAGGGAATACAAGAAGAGATTACATAAATACAGAGTTGAGAAATGGCGATTATTGCGGAATTGTTACAAACGAGAAGCACTTAGGAAATATTTTTTAAAAAGTGTATTCATTGAGAACAAATGTGTGTATAATAGTCAATATGAACATTAAATTAAAATAATTCTAATGTAAAAAATTAGTCACCATTATATGAAGCCGATTGAAAGGGAGTGTCAGCAAATGGGCGTTACATTATTTACATCACCAAGCTGTACATCATGTCGAAAAGCAAAAGCATGGTTAGAGGAACATGAAATTCCTTACGAGGAGCGTAATATTTTCTCTGAACCTCTAAATATTGATGAAATCAAACAAATTCTCCGCATGACTGAGGATGGAACGGATGAAATCATTTCTACTCGTTCGAAGATATTCCAAAAACTAAATGTCGACGTTGAAAGCTTGCCGCTTCAACGATTATATGAACTAATTCAAGAACATCCAGGTCTATTAAGAAGACCAATCATCTTAGATGAAAAACGTCTTCAAGTAGGGTATAATGAAGATGAAATACGCCGCTTCTTACCAAGAAAGGTTAGAGCCTATCAGTTATTAGAAGCACGTCGCATGGTAAACTAACGAATACTTATAAATAAGCTGATAGGGGATGTCATGGTGAATGCCGTAAACCTATCAGCTTTTTCCATTCTCCAAGGTTCCGTGCACGATGCGTTGGATGAATTCTACTCAGTAACTAGGCGCAGGTAGCGGCTTTTCTTCGCTAAAAAAAATTTGTCTGCATTCTTCGAGGCAAAACCCTTTCGTTACTGGTGAATTGAACATATAGTAGAAGAAGCATCGCGGGAACGAAAAAAAGAAGTTGGACGTCACGTCTACTTCAGGGGAAAGGAGAGAAAAATCATGGAAATCGAGAGAATCAATGAGAATACGGTCAAATTTTACTTGTCCTATATGGATATCGAAGAGCGGGGCTTTACTCGTGAAGAAGTGTGGTATAACCGCGATAAGAGTGAGGAATTGTTTTGGGATATGATGGAGGAAATCGATTCGGAGTCTGACATTGAGTTTGAGATTGAAGGACCTTTATGGATTCAAGTACATGCAATGAGTGGCGGGATTGAAGTTTTAGTTACTCGTGCACAGCTTCCTGAAGATGGAGAGTCGACGGAATATCCTTATGGCATTGACGATCCTCGGAAACTCTTCCAGCCTGAACTTGAAGCATCGATTGACTCTTCGGAGTCGACAAATGAGCCTGTTGCAGAAAGCAGAATGGCAACAGCGCGTGAGTTGTTCGTTTTCAAAGAATTTGATGATTTAATCCCTTTGGCTTCTCAACTTTCTAACTTTGCCGAAACGACTGCATTGTATGCATTCGAAGAGAAGTATTACTTGTATATAGACTATAGCTCATCAGATAAAGAAATCTCTGATAAAATAGATGTTGAAAGCATTATCCTTGAATACGGAACGCCTACGAACTTAACCATCCATCGTTTAAAAGAATATGGTACAGAAGTTATGGGCTCCAACGTATTCCAAACGATTGAATCTTATTTTTAAATGAAGTTGAGCCACCTTGCGAGGTGGCTTTTTTGGTTCAAAATCATCCTGCTTTTCAACGTCTAAATTGGCAAACGCCATGTGTATTTAATTAAAAGATACAAAAATTATGTTTTCAATTGCTATTTTAACTGAAAATTCGTAAACTATTCAATGAAGGAGTGATTGATATACTAACAGCCAACTTAATAGATGGCACACCCATTGTTTTAGATGAGACGGTCAAACGAGAACATCTGAGAACGTGGCGTACCCATCAACAATTTAGTTGTCCACAATGTGGGGAACGCGTGTTATTGAAAGTAGGGGCTATCCGAATTCCGCATTTTGCGCATGAAGTGGACTCTGCATGTTCAGCCAGCTTTTCTGAAGGGGAGTCGGTCTCTCATCTTCTAGGAAAGCAATTGCTGTATTCATTTTTTCAGCGCTTAGAGAAACCTTCTGTTTTGGAACCGTTCCTTCCTGAGCTGGCACAACGACCTGACTTACTTGTACAGCATGACGGAGAATCGATTCCGATTGAATTTCAATGCAGCCGCTTACCTGAAGAAGTGAAAAACAGTCGAACTGAAGGCTATCGATCCTTAGGAATGGAGCCTTTATGGATTTTACAAACTCCTGAAAAATATCGAGAGCGCCCTGAAGGCATGGGCATCTATAGTTTTTCAGCGTTCTATCAACTGTTCTTTACAACAAGCTTATCCCCTGCACATACACTGCTCACTTTATCCCCAGACACAAAGCAATTCCATTATTTTAGTCACCTTCTCCCTATCGATGGAAATCGCTTTATCGCGATTCATCGCAAATTGCCAATCGAAATGCAAACGTTTCCTTTCGCTCGTCCGAAGCTTCCTGATAAAGAAATTCTTTTGCATTACTATAAGTCTTACAAAATACATCGTACAACTTACTTGCAACGCTCGATTTTCTTGAATCGACGTGGCATTCAGGATCCATTTTTACGCCACTGTTACGAACTTAAACTACGCCCAGCTGAACTGCCGTTGTGGATAGGAGTTCCTGTAAAAGGGAATCGTGCATTTTCCGTTCATGATTGTGAATGGCAGCTCGCCTTAATTTACTTATTGCGTCGTTTTGACCTTACGCCTTCAAAAGTCCCTGTGCAGCGCTTGCGCAAATTTGTACATGCGTATACAGGTTGTAGTGAGCGGCAGGTTGAATCTTGTGTGAGGTATTTGCAATTCCTCCAAAGAATTGAATGGAAAAAGAAGGACTCGATCCCGAATGAGCGAATAGAGAAAGAGATTGTTCACATACTTCTAGAGAGATTCCTTGCAATACAGATAGACAATTGAGAAAATGGTAAAAGATTCGATTCCCGAATTATCGGGATCAAGGAGGAATTACATTGGCAGAGAAATTACTCACGCGTGATGAAGTGAATGTAGAAGAAACATGGAACTTAGAAAACATCTTTGAAAGCGATGCTGCCTGGGATGCAGAATACGCTGAAATTGAAAAGCTTTCATCTCAAGCAGAATCTTTCCAAGGAACATTGAATGATGGACCGGAAGCACTTTTGAAAGCACTTTCTTATCGCGATGAACTCTCGCAACGATTAGGTAAACTGTATACGTATTCACACTTGAAAACAGATCAGGATACAACAAATAGCACGTATCAGGCGATGGACAGCCGTGCAAAGTCTTTGGCTGTAAAAGTATCCACAAAGCTTTCATTTTTCTTGCCGGAATTACTTTCAATTGACGAAGCGCAGCTCGATCAACTAGTGAAAGAAAACGAAGCACTCTCGTTATACAAACAAGAAGTGAAAGAATTAAATAGCATGCGTCCGCACGTACTTCCTGCTGAACAAGAATCACTGATTGCTCAAATGTCTGAAGTAGCACAAGGTTCCTCTAAAACGTTCAGCATGTTAAATAACGCGGACTTGACGTTCCCGACTGTGAAAAATGAAAAAGGGGAAGAAGTCGAGCTATCTCAAGGGCGCTTCATTAACTTCCTGGAAAGTCCCGACCGCTCAGTACGCGAAGAAGCGTTCAAAGCGATGTATGCGACATACGGTTCGTTTAAGAATACATTTGCTTCTACTCTATCGGGCAATGTGAAGACGAACAATGTCAACGCGGCAATTCGTAATTATGCGTCAGCTCGCGATGCTGCTTTGTCTAATAACCATATTCCAGAGCAAGTGTATGAAAATCTCGTGAATACAATCTCCGACAACGTTGGATTGTTGCACCGTTATATCGGACTTCGTAAAAAGGTGTTTGAATTGGACGATCTGCACATGTGGGATTTGTATGCACCGCTCGTGAAAGATCTGGATATGAAGATTTCTTATGAGGATGCTGCAAAGACGATGCTAGAGAGCTTTGAGCCGATGGGTGAAGAGTATCGTTCAATCATTAAAAAAGGACTTGAAAGCCGCTGGGTAGATGTCCGCGAGAACAAAGGGAAGCGGTCAGGTGCTTATTCTTCAGGCTCTTATGGCACAAATCCATACATCTTAATGAACTGGCAGGACAATGTGAATAACATGTTCACACTGGCGCACGAATTCGGTCATAGTGCACACAGTTATTACTCACGCGCGAACCAGCCGTACATTTATAGCGGCTATTCAATTTTCGTAGCGGAAGTCGCGTCAACTGTCAACGAAGCGCTGCTCAATGATTACTTGCTGAAAACAACGGACGATGATCAAAAACGCATCTACTTGTTGAATCATTGGCTGGACGGATTCCGTGGAACTGTCTTCCGCCAGACGATGTTTGCTGAATTCGAACACAGAATTTATCAGCTAGACCAGCAAGGTGAGGCATTGACGGCCGAGAAGCTTACAGAAGAGTATTATGCTTTGAATGAAAAGTATTTTGGCGGAGCTATGACTGTGGATGAGGAAATTGGATTAGAATGGTCACGAATTCCACACTTCTATATGAATTATTATGTGTATCAATATGCAACGGGTTACAGTGCTGCAGTGGCTTTAAGCCATCAGATTCTAAACGAAGGCGAACCCGCTGTAGAGCGCTACATTACCAACTTCTTGAAAGCAGGATCATCGGATTATCCAATTGAAGTGTTGAAGAAAGCAGGAGTCGATATGACAACGACTGCACCAATTGAGGAAGCATGCCGCGTATTCGAGGAACGTTTGAATGAGTTAGAAGAATTGCTGGCGAAAAAATAAGCGAGAATTATACTATATTAAAATATTAAAAAAACAGACATTCATGGACAAATGCCATGAATGTCTGTTTTGCTGTTTAGAAAATAATCCTTTAAGTAAGCGTTTTCAAAGGTGTCATATGTGACAGAACCATGAAATTGATTGTGAAATGTTGATGTAACAATTATTTTGTGATAGATTTAACTTGTGAATGAAACTCACAAACCAAACATACACCCCTTTTGTTTGAACGTGAACATTTTTCCCATTCCCTTTATACGAGCACCGCTTCCCCCCAGGAGCGGTGCTCTTTTCGATTTGAAAAGGGATATTGCGTGTCTGAAGGGGGACGGTGGGGATAAATCGCGGAAGTGATCATAAGCCTGGGTAAGCGCTCATAAACTGGCGAGAAGTGGGGTTATTATAAAAAACGTACACACAACTGCTCATTATTGTTATATTCTAACTACTAATGAAAAGGACGTGTATGAAGTGGCTAAACACCAATCTCCTGCATTCAAGTTATATATTTGCCGCCTTGTCGTAGAAGAAGGCCGAAAGATGACTCAGCTCTCCTATGAAACAGGCGTGGCTGAGGGCACCATTAGACGATGGGTATCCAGTTATCGCAAGGAATTGAAAGAAAAGAAAACAAATGAAGGAATATCAACTCCTGGAGACTTAGAAAAGCAGCTCCGCACCGCTGAAAAAGAGATGGAGAACTTGCGAGAAGAAAATGAGATCTTAAAAAAGGCTATGCATGTCTTCGCGAAAAACCAGTCATAAGGTACAGATTTATTGAGAAACATTCAAAAGAGTACAGTGTGGCGAAGATGTGCAACGTTCTGGATGTATCAAGAAGTGGTTACTATGAGTGGAAACACAGACCACTAACTGTTGAATGGCAACGAAGACATGAAAACCGAGAAGCGATTAAGCAGGACGTCTTCCTATTTTTCCACCTTGGACACGGGGTCTACGGTAGTCCGAGGATTCATAAGGATCTTAAAGATATCGGCTATCAAGTAAGCGAAAGCTTCGTCGCTACGCTAATGAGGGAACTCGGTTTGACTGCGCAATTTAAAAAGAAGTTTGTCACCACAACCGATTCAGATCATGACAAACCAATTTATCCAAACCTGCTAAATCGTCAGTTCAATGTAGAAGTGTTGAACAGTGTTTGGGTGACGGACATTACCTATGTCAACACGTTAGATGGGTGGGTCTACTTGGCGAGTGTAATGGACTTGTGCTCCAGGCGTATTGTCGGATACACCCTCGGTGTCTCAATGGAGGTAGAACTGGTGTCATCAGCTTTGAAGAAAGCACTTCTATTACGTCAACCCGAGAATGGATTTCTTCACCACTCTGATCGGGGCAGCCAATATTGTTCAAAAGAATATATTAACCTTCTTCAAGAACATGAAGTGCAAATTAGTATGAGCAGGACAGCGAACCCCTATGATAACGCGTGCATTGAATCCTTTCATGCCACCATCAAGAAAGAGCTGATCTATCGCTGGGGAAGAGTGACGCGAGAACAGGCGTTAAAAGAAATCCCTAGTTATATTGATGACTTCTACAATACAACACGACGACATTCGACGTTAGGCTACTTATCTCCAATGAAGTTTGAAGAACAACTTATCGAAAGGGAAAATGAAGCGCTCATATCTTGACCAGTTAGACGGTGAAGGATAAATATTCCAACGGAATGTTTATTCTTCACTGTCCCACCAAGCGGAGCGCGGTAGCATTCCTGAAGCAAAAACCGAGCATTTTGAGGTGTACGTTTATTGACAAAATACCATTATGATCAGATATTAAGATTTATGAGCACACTGCCATACGCGTGAGCGTCATGCCGTTTCACTCCAAATAAAAAAGGGCTTTGCAAAAGCCCTTTCCACTTGAATTACTTGATTAACTTCCCTGGATTCAATACATTATCAGGATCCAGCACATGCTTGATTTTCAGCATGACGTCATATGCTGCACCGTGCTCATCGCGCTGGTATTTTTGTTTACCTACGCCGACTCCATGCTCGCCGGTACAAGTTCCGCCACATGCGAGTGCCCGACGGA
>JARIBI010000124.1 GCA_029257435.1 Sporosarcina sp.
CGGACTTTCCAGCCGAATTCGGGAACAGTGGAATAGACAGCTACTGTTTTAGTTCCCTTTTCATCTGTAAACTCCAGATCACCACTGTCTTTTTCGTACATCGGTTTAATGTAAGAGACGTCCATCAAATTCACTCCCGCTTTAGTAGGGTGGGAAATTGCAGTTCCTTGCTGGTCATATAGCGCTGTGAAACCGTCATAAGGAACTGTTGTAGAAGTTAACAGTGCATTGATGGCCGTGAGCTCCAAGTCGATAGCAGCCACGCCTTTAATGCCGCCGTTTTCTTCTATCGCGTACGATCCTGTAATCATGAAGTTCCCGCTCGTTGCATCCGTATAGGGCGCTGACCAATGGACGATTCCTGGAGATGCAATCGCTTTTTGATACCACTCACGGGACGTCGGGTCATATCCAGTTAGATCTGCTTCCGGATATAGAATGGTAGACTTGTCAGGCGTTGCGTAGTAAAGTGCAACAGCATCGGAATACGTCTCCAAATTATCTTTCAGCATGTCCATCAACTGAGCTTCAGTGACAACTTTTCCGTCTTTTCCGTTATAATTGGCAATCGTTTCGGATTTAGCAATCGTCGTAATCCCTTTCGTATACTGGTCGATGAAGTTATCGACTGTGAAAGCGGTTTGTTCTGCTAAATTTTCGCTGGAATCAATGACACGTTCCTGAGAAAGCTTTTTGACTTGATCATTCACCATATAAATCATAAGAATAATTCCGACTAAAAATAATGCAAGTGCAGCAGCGATGATTTTTGTTTTCAATGATTTCGCCATTATTGTAATCCCCTATCTAAAAATTCTGGTATTTAGTGATTCTTCGGCTGTTAATTGAAGAAGTTGAGTGGGATTTCTAGGAAAGATGTTAACTTTGATAATAGGGAACCGATATAATGAGTAATTGAGAGCGATATCTGAGGAGGACGGAGAAATGGTCAGTCAAATAGGGGGAGGCCAAGACCGGCAGCATGCGGTCGGGTCGACAGATGCAGCAGCACCCGGAATTGTGACAAAAGTTGAAGCCATTAATGACCAAGCACAGCAGCAAGCATCTAGAGAACGCGATTTACCTGTAAAAGAAGCGAAAGAACTCACAGCAGGCATGAATAAGTTTCTAGAAAGCGTAGACACGCAG
>JARIBI010000118.1 GCA_029257435.1 Sporosarcina sp.
GGGATATTATTAAGATTTGGGAAGGCGGCATCGCCATTCACGGTGCGTTGATTGGCGCTATTATTACAGCCGTGATCTTTACAAGAAAACGCGGAGTGTCTTTCTGGAAAGTAGCAGATATCACAGCGCCGGGTTTATTGGTTGGTCAAATCATCGGGCGCTGGGGCAACTTTATGAACCAAGAAGCTCATGGCGGACCTGTATCTCAGTCATTTCTTGAAAATAACATCATCCCTGAGTGGATTATGAATCAGATGACCATTGACGGGATCACGTATCATCCAACCTTTTTATATGAGTCCATGTGGAACTTAGTGGGGCTTGCAATCATTCTGCTATTGCGCAGAGTGAACTTGAAACGCGGTGAAATCTTCTTCTTCTATATCATTTGGTATTCAGTAGGACGTTTCTTCATTGAAGGAATGAGAACGGATAGTCTGTACGGCGGAGGTCTTCGTGCGGCACAAGTGGTTTCTATTTTAGGGGTGCTCATTGCACTTGGAATCTTCATTTATCGCAGGTTTATTATAAAAACGGATGTGAGGTACAATGACAACTGATGCAAATGTGTCTACGCTTAAGAATGGCTTAGGAGCTGGATTGAAAACAACGTGGTCGCTGGGGAAAATTATCTTCCCTATTACGATTCTCGTTGTGATTTTACAACATACTCCGATATTGCCTTGGATTGTTAAGCTGATCTCTCCATTTATGAATCTTTTTGGATTAAGCGGAGAAGCGGCCATTCCTCTGGTGCTCGGGAATGCATTGAACTTGTATGCCGGAATTGCCGGTATCCTGTCGCTCGATTTGACAGTGAAAGAAGTATTCATCATCGCGGTCATGCTTAGTTTTGCTCACAACTTATTCATCGAAACGGGTGTTGCGTTAAAAGTTGGCGTTAAACTTTGGATTGTCTTAGTTGTACGCTTCGGTTTAGCAGCGATCTCAGGAATTGTCATCAACCTCGTTTGGCGAGGAGGCAGTGAGATTGCGAAGTATGGGATTGCTCCTGAAACAGCTGCAGTGCCAGACAGCTGGTTTGAAATTCTTTTATTAGGACTGCAAAAGGCTTCTTTCGGGGTCTTGCAGCTCGCGCTCATTGTGATCCCGTTAATGATTGTCGTGCAATTTTTGAAGGACCGAAAGTACTTGGAAAAGTTCTCTTCTAAATTTTCGCCTGTCACTAGACTGATTGGTGTTCAGCCGAACGCATCTTTAACGCTTGTGGCTGGGCTGGTCATCGGTCTTGCGTATGGTGCGGGAGTTATGATTCAGGCAGTTCAAGAAGACGGGGTCAGCAAACGAGATGCAACATTATCGTTCATCTTCCTTGTTGCTTGTCATGCTGTTATTGAAGATACTTTATTGTTTATCCCGTTAGGAATTCCTGTCTGGCCGCTGCTTTTGATTCGGATTATAACCGCGTTTATATTAACAATAGCCGTTGCATTTTTCTGGAGACAGAAGCTGAACGAGAAACTGGAAAAGGAGGCTGCTGTTATTAATGGATAAGCCAATTACAACAATACTGTTCGATTTGGACGGTACGTTATTAGACACAAATGAATTGATCATGCAGTCATTTGAGCAATTGCTCGGAAAACATTATCCCGGGCAATATACGCGAACAGAAATTCTACCTTTCTTAGGACCGACATTGGCTGAGACCTTCACTAAAATGGATCCTTCTAAGACGGAAGGGATGATTCAAGAATATCGGGAATGGAACATGACCAACCATGACCGTTTAGTTTCCGAGTTCGACGGGGTTACGGAAGTGTTAACCCAATTAGCGAACAATGGAATCCGGATGGCGGTAGTCTCTACTAAAAGAAATGATATGGTCCAAAAAGGGTTGGATTTGATCGGCATTTCCCATCTATTTGAAACGGTAATCGGATTAGATGATGTGCAGAATCCGAAGCCGGATCCCGAACCTTTGTTACTAGCGATTGAGCGTTTGCATGCATCTAAAGAAGAAGTTTTAATGGTCGGAGATAATTTCCATGACATCGAAGGCGGTAAAAATGCAGGAGTCCGAACTGCTGCGGTTTCGTGGTCTCTGAAAGGTCCTGAATTTCTTTCGACTTTTAACCCAGACTATATGTTGAACCACATTTCAGATCTTTATGAACTTACAGGTGTGAAAGTTAAATGAGAAAGACAGACCGCTTTCAGGTACATGGGAAAGGAAATTCACTCTGGAACTTGTACAAAACCGTCTCGTTTTTCAAAGTGGCAAAGAATTTTATCGTCATTCAAATTTGTCGTTACACACCGTTCTTTAAAGCAAAGAACTGGCTTTATAGAACATTTTTACGGATGGAAGTCGGTCGGCACACAGCGGTTGCACTCATGGTCTTTCCTGATGTCATGTTTCCTGAACGCATCCGTATCGGGAAGAATTCAATCATCGGCTTTAATTCGACGATTTTGGCTCATGAGTACTTAATTGACGAGTATCGGATTGGGGATGTCGTAATTGGAGACGAAGTTATGATTGGCGCCAACTCTACGATTTTGCCGGGAGTTACAATTGGTGATGGCGCGGTCGTCTCAGCAGCTTCGCTTGTGAATAAGGATATCCCGGCTGGAGCTTTTGCTGGCGGAAATCCTGTTCAAATAATTTATACTGCCGAACAGAGGGCTGAACGGGAAAAAAACACGCTAAAGGTTTAACGTTGTACAAAAGAAGTTATGGTATACTGTAGACATATTGCAAGAAGGGGCGTCTTAATCGTTCCTTCTTGTTTTTTCGGAGGAATCTGTTTGGATAAAAACGAGCAAAAAAAACCTAATAAAATTATTTCATTTGTCCCAGACGGTGATTTTTACTATGAACGGGCACTGGCGGAAATTCAGAAAGAACAATTTCCGGAGGCTCTGAAATATTTAAAACGTGCTGTTGAACTTAACCCTAATGATCATCAAATTGTCATGCAATACGGCATCATGGTGATGGAGGAAGGGCGTTTTGAAGAAGCACTTGATTTATTGATTCAAGCGTATGAATTGGAGCCGGCAGATGGAGAAGTAATTTTCTATCTTGCAGAGATTCATGCACACCTTGGGCTGTTGCGTGAAGCAAAATTATTTGCAGAAAAATATATGACAGTGGCACCTGAAGGGGAACTTTCAGAAGAAGCAAAAGAGATCATTGAATTTGCAGAGCAAGAAGCTGCGTTTTTAGCGGATGACGAGCCGGCGGACGAGGAAGTTCACTTGCTGCAAGAAAAAGCAAGACGGTTAATGGAAACTGGCGAGTTTGACAAAGCGGTCTCCGTCTTAGAAGACATCGTTGTGGATTATCCAGAATCCTGGTCTTCTTTTAACAACCTAGCCCTCGCTTACTTTTATAAAGGCGAAACTTCGGATGCCCGTGAATTGTTGTACGACGTACTACGAAAAGACCAAGGCAATGTCCATGCGTTATGTAATCTCGCTGTTTTCTATTACTACGAAGGGGATCAGGAGAAATTACTGCCCCTCACTGAATTGCTTGTTAAAATTCGGCCATATCAGTTTGAGAACCGGTACAAATTGGGGGCTACTTTCGCTCTGATTGGGAACCATAAAGAAGCATACTACTGGTTACGCAGCATTCAGAAGAAAGGGTTCGAAGGCGACGCAGGCTTCTTCTTCTGGCTTGCCCACGCGGCGTTCTTTTCAGGGCACAGGCAGCAGGCTGAAACCGCATTTAGCCGTCTGATTGAAATCGACCCTTCAAAAGCTGGCCTGGAACCATGGATAGATGCTAACGAGAATAAAGAAATCGATACGTCTGTCTATACACAGGACAAACAATTCTTACTCGACAAAATCGGCAATGAGTATGTCAGCGAAAGAATGTTCGGATTTTTCCTTTTAGGGAAGTCCATTCATAAACAAGAAATTATTGCACACCCTGCTTATATAGATGTGGAAAAGCTGGATGATCTCGAGAAGCTTGTGCTCGCTTCCAGTCTGGATTACCACCTAGTGGAAAAGACAATCGCAGATGAGGCATTCAATCGGGCTATGCAAGCGAGTGAATTATTATATTCGAAACATAATCCGCTTGACGAAGAGGGCACCCATCTATTTCAAATGTGGTTTACGTTATTTGAAATTGGGATCACAAAGCAGTATCCATTCAAAAATCCAAAAGCGATTGCTGCAGCTGCTGATTATATGTTTCACTCTTCCCGCAGTAAAGGCGTCACGAAAACAAATCTGTCAGCATTGTATGAGATAAGTACACCTACCCTCACTAAATATGTAAGCGAATTGTTCGAACTCCTTCCAAACTTCTCGTGAAAAAACTCTCTGTGCATCCATTGTGGATGGTAGGCAGATAAGTTGATGGAAAGCTAGAAACCTTATACGATTTGAACAGAAGTAGTTAAATTAGAGGAGGAACTAGTATGTCAGCTGAAACTATTTATGACGTGTTAATTATCGGAGCAGGACCTGCTGGTATGACAGCAGCAGTTTATACGGCACGCGCTAATATGACGACTCTTATGTTGGAACGCGGAGTACCAGGCGGCCAAATGGCAAGCACAGAAGAAATTGAAAACTATCCAGGATTCGAATCTATTCTTGGGCCTGAGCTGTCCACTAAAATGTTCGACCACGCAAAACGCTTTGGTGCGGAATATGCGTATGGGGATGTAAAAGAGATTATCGATGGAAAAGAATATAAAACAGTTGTCGCAGGCAACGAAGAGTACAAAGCTCGTTCCATTATTGTTACAACAGGTGCGGAATATCGTAAAATGGGCATTCCCGGAGAAACAGAGTTAACAGGTCGAGGAGTAAGTTATTGTGCGGTTTGTGATGGTGCTTTCTTTAAAAACAAAGAAATTATCGTCATTGGCGGCGGTGATTCTGCAGTTGAAGAAGGGACGTACCTAACTCGTTTCGCAAGCAAAGTAACGATTATTCACAGACGCGATGAGCTGCGTGCACAGAAAATCCTTCAGCAGCGCGCATTTGCGAATGATAAGATCGACTTCATCTGGAATACAACTGTTAAAGAAGTACACGGTAAAGATGGCAAAATCGATTCAGTGACATTGATTTCAACGGAAGATGGTTCTGAATCTGAGTTTAAAACGCAGGGGATGTTCATCTACATCGGACTTGATCCCATCACTGCGCCATTCAAAAATCTCGGTATTTTAGATGAGAATGGGTATATTAAAACGAACGAAGTGATGGAAACTGAAATTCCGGGAATCTTCGCAGCGGGCGATGTGCGTGAAAAACTATTGCGCCAAGTCGTTACAGCAACAGGTGATGGCAGTATCGCAGCGCAGTCTTGTCAAAAGTATGTGGAAGAATTGACCGAATCACTTGAAACTAAAGTGTAAGTGAAAAATCTTTCCTTAACGCAACTTTAACAATTTTGTAACGCTCCTGAAATACTTATCGGTTATACTAAGAGTGTTGATTGACCCCCTATTTTTTTAATAAACTTTTAGGCTGCCGGAGTGTACGATGCCGGCAGCTTCTTTTTGTGTCGTTTTTCGAAGAAATCGATTATACTTATTACTATGTGTACAAAGAGAAGTGAGGAACGCTTATGCAAAGAATTGTAAACTTGCTCGTTGTGAAAGACGGAAAAGTGTTATTATTGAAAAAACCGCGAAGAGGCTGGTATGTGGCTCCTGGCGGCAAGATGGATGCAGGGGAGTCCATCATGGAAACTGCTGTCCGCGAATTCACGGAAGAAACGGGTGCAAAGCCCGGAGACCCTCATCTTAAAGGTGTGTTCACGATGGTCATTCGTAAGGGAGAGGAAGTCGTGGATGAGTGGATGCTGTATACATTCATCGCTCATGATCTTACAGGAACTCCTCTCACTGAAACGATTGAAGGAGAGCTTGGCTGGCATCCTGTAGAGGCATTAAATACCCTGCCAATGGCAGAAGGCGATCGTACGAACTTGTTGTTCGCTACTTCAAGCCCAGGCATTCAATATGGTACATTTACGTATACTGAGGAATTTGAGCTTCTTGACGAAAAAATTCAAAAGTCTATGGAAGGTGATTGAACCGATGGAGACTGATGTACATTCTGAAGAACTCGAACTGGTCATTATTACAGGTATGTCGGGGGCGGGGAAGTCCGTAGCAATGCAAAGTTTTGAGGATATGGGCTATTACTGCATCGATAATTTACCACCGGAACTGCTCGTGACATTTCTTGATCTGATGATGAAGTCTGCGGATAAAAAATCAAAAATAGCTGCGGTCATCGATACACGCGGCGGCGGTCTATTCGATGCCCTGCTTGATGCAATCGATAATTTAACACGAATGGATAAAGTTTCGACTCGAATACTTTTCCTGGAAGCGGACGATGAAACACTCGTCAGCCGTTATAAAGAAACGCGGAGATCACATCCTTTAGCCAACGGACGTCAGCCGTTAACCGGCATACAAAAAGAACGAGGGCTCTTAAGTGATGTGAAAGGCCGTGCGCGTTCAATCTTTAACACGTCCCGCATGAAGCCAAACCAACTTAGAGACAAAATCATTACCGAGTTCTCGGTAGGCGAAGGTGAAAATTTCACATTGAATTTCATTTCGTTCGGATTTAAGCATGGAATGCCAATTGACGCAGACGTCGTATTTGACGTTCGTTTTTTGCCGAATCCCTATTATATTGAATCCATGCGTCCACAAACGGGTCTGGACAAAGATGTCTATGAGTATGTGCTGAAATGGGAAGATACGAAAACATTGATAACAAAACTCTCTGATCTATTTCAGTTTTTAATCCCTCAATATAAGAACGAAGGGAAATCACAAGTCGTAATTGCATTCGGTTGTACAGGGGGACAGCATCGTTCTGTTACTCTGGCGGAATACTTTGGTAATCTATTCAAAGACGACTATACAACCTATGTAACACACCAGCATATCGAAAAAAGAAAGGGCTGACGCTATGACAACACCTAATAACCGCAAAAAGGTTGTGGTGTTTGGAGGCGGTACAGGTTTGTCGACGCTGCTTCGAGGATTGAAGAAGTACCCATTCGATTTAACCGCAGTGGTTACAGTTGCGGATGATGGCGGAAGTTCAGGGAGGCTGTTGGATCAGTATGATATCCCGCCTCCCGGGGATGTCCGAAAGGTGATGGCAGCGCTTTCAGATGTTGAACCTCTTATCGAGCAGCTTTTCCAGTACCGTTTTTCAACGAAAGACGATCTCCACGGACACTCACTAGGGAATTTAATGCTCGCAGCGATGACAGACATTACTGGCGACTTTGCCAGTGCTGTTAAGAAAACTGGCCAGGTATTGAACATTAAAGGGAAAGTGCTTCCAGCAGCTAATCAGCGGATTACGCTACATGCAGAGCTGGATGACGGAACGATTGTAACGGGGGAATCCAAGATTCCGATGTACGCCCGGAAAATCAGACAGGTCTATTTATCCCCGCAAGATGCTAAGCCATTGCCAGAGACATTGTCTGCAATTCAGCAGGCAGATTTAGTCATTATCGGACCTGGAAGTTTGTATACGAGTATTTTACCTTCCTTGCTTGTACAGGATATTCGGGATGCTGTTCTAAAAAGTAAAGCAAGTAAAGTATATGTCGGGAACTTAACAACGCAAAAAGGTGAGACGTACCGGTACACAGCGTCCGAACATGTTGCTGCACTTTATGATCATGTCGGAAAACCTTTCCTGGATGCAGTGCTATTGAATAAGACGGACATCATGCCGCTTTTAACTGAAGCAGGACAGACGGTCACATCTTGGCCAGTGGAACGGGATCTTGAAGAATTGCAAAAGTTAGTGCCTGAAATTTGGCAAGAAGATATTGCGCTCGCTGAGAATGAGCGGGTGCTACACGATGCAGAAAAAGTAGCAGAATGGTTCGTAAATTACATAACAGACGAATCTAAAACCAAACAGACGTGATCGTCACCGAGAAAGGGGAAAGTTCATGTCTTTCGCATCAGAAACAAAAAAAGAATTGACACAAATCGAGGCGGGGGATTGCTGTACAAAAGCAGAAGTTGCAGCATTCATTCGCATGAATGGTGTCCTGTCTTTTTCAAATAAGACCATCAGCTTAGATGTTCAAACAGAAAATGCTGCTATTGCACGAAGACTCTATTCCAATTTAAAAAAGCTGTACACATATAAGGTTGAACTTCTGGTTCGGCGTAAAATGCGGTTAAAGAAAAATAATGTTTACATTTGCAGAATCCGCGAAGGGGCACGCCCCTTGCTGGATGATTTAGATATTTTGACAAATACCTTCCAGTCCAATCAAACCATTTCACCAGCAATCATTCCAAACGATTGTTGTAAACGAGCTTACTTGCGTGGAGCATTCCTGGCAGGAGGATCTGTAAATAACCCGGAGACATCTTCGTATCACTTGGAAGTCTTTTCGATGTATGCAGAACACTCCGATGCATTAGTCGAAATCATGAATGATTATCAGCTGAATGCGAAGTCGATTGAACGCAAAAAAGGGTTCGTTGCCTATCTGAAGGAAGCTGAAAAGATAGCAGATTTCTTAAGTATTATCGGTGCACACGTTGCACTCATGCGTTTTGAAGACATCCGTATTGTTCGGGATATGAGGAATAGTGTAAATCGGTTAGTAAACTGTGAAACAGCGAATCTCAACAAAACCATCAGTGCCGCGCAGCGCCAAGTAGAGAATATTAAACTCATCCAATCGACCATCGGATTGGACCAGCTGCCAGACAGGCTTCAGGAAATTGCACATTTGCGTGTGGAATATCAAGATATTACGTTGAAAGAGTTAGGCGAGATGGTGTCAGGCGGACCCGTAAGTAAGTCAGGTGTTAATCACCGTCTGCGTAAAATTGATGAGATCGCAGAAAGTGTTCGGGTTGGCGGAATTACCTAACAAAGGAAGGGGATAGAAGAGATGATTGAAAGAACCGCTGAAGTGAAAATTAAGCCCGGCTTGCAAGCCAGGCAGGCAGCGTTATTTGTACAAGAAGCGAATCGCTACACATCGGACTTATATGTTAAACGCGATGAGCGGCAAGTGAATGCAAAGAGTATTATGGGCGTTATGAGTTTAGCGATTGCACAAGGAAGCACAGTTACATTGATTGCCGATGGCAGCGATGAAGAACAAGCTGCAGAAGCGCTGTCTGCGTTTGTGCAAGGGGTAAGCTAACAAAAAGACGCCCCGTAAGCTACGGGACGCCATTCGTGGTGCTGTAATTATTTTCCTTCAGATTCTTTCATATCGCTGCGTGTGATAATGTGGTCGATTAACCCATATTCTTTTGCACGTTCTGCGGTCATGAAATTATCACGGTCTGTATCCTTTTGAATAACTTCGATAGGCTGACCCGTACGCTCAGCAAGAATCGCATTCAGCTTCTCGCGGATGAAGAGGATATGCTTAGCAGCGATTTCGATTTCAGTCGCTTGACCTTGAGCACCGCCAAGTGGCTGGTGAATCATAACTTCAGCGTTAGGAAGCGCATAGCGTTTTCCTTTTGTACCTGCTGCAAGCAAGAATGATCCCATTGAAGCTGCCATACCGATACAAATCGTCTGGATGTTTGGCTTGATGTATTGCATTGTATCGTAGATGGCCATACCGGCTGTGATGCTACCCCCTGGGCTGTTGATGTAGATAGAGATGTCTTTGTCTGGATCTTCAGATTCAAGGAATAGTAATTGAGCGACGATAGAGTTTGCTACGTTGTCGTCAATTGCACTTCCAAGCATGATGATGCGGTCTTTTAGCAAGCGGGAGTATATATCATACGCACGCTCTCCACGATTCGTTTGTTCGATAACTGTAGGAATTAAGTTCATTTCATTTCCTCCCTTTGATGGTTAAATAGGTCGTATGTTGAAACGGATGTCCGCTCAACCATGACTTTATCATACATAGTATGGTCAACTAAGGTCAAATATAACGCTTTGCAAATATTTGTTGCTTTTAAACTGATCAGCAAGTATACTATAACTTGTCCGCTGCAAATCTAGTTTATACGAAGCCCTCGTGGTGCAATGGATAGCACGCAAGCCTCCGAAGCTTGAAATGTGGGTTCGACTCCCGCCGAGGGCATATAAGTGCACTAAGAGACTCACCCAATTGTATGGAAACCATACAATTGGGTGAGTTTTTTTGTTTGCATCTGTGAACGTACTTATTTGGGATGCTCGTATTTAGAGACGTTTTAGTTTGGTAATGCTAGTTCTTTTAAAGTTAAGTCATTCACGGAATGGTAGGGATAGGGTTTGTAATCAGTGTTATTTGACAAGTGGAAAGGGCTGCTACTTCTAATCCTGAGGCTTGAACTTTTACGATTCCTTCTCCGACTTCAAGAATGGTGGCGTTCTGGATGTTATTGAATGCTGGGCCAAGGACATCGATATCGGCAATGGATATTGTTGATAGATATCTTCCTACCGGATCCTCACAGCAAGCACACTCCCCAGTATTCTCTTGTTGAGATTGCAAGACTACGTTGTCAATGATGTCTGCAACATCACCTTTTCCTGAAACACCAGTTACTTTGCAAATAGGAACTGCAACGGTATTCGTACCTTGTGAGACAGTGACGATATAGTCTGATACAGAGAGTAGTTCTACGTTATTTAAGTTACCGGAAGTCGAGTCGATCGTTCCTAAATCCACTACTTTCCCGGTTGGTATTTGTAATAACACATTCTGCATAGGTGTGGTACAGCAATCGCATAATGTGTCTTGCGTAGGCCCCGGGATTCCTTGAGGTCCAGGAGGTCCTTGTTCACCATCAGCACCCGGGAGTCCTTGAGGTCCAGGAGGTCCTTGTTCACCATCAGCACCCGGGAGTCCTTGAGGCCCAGGAGGTCCTTGTTCACCATCAGCACCCGGGAGTCCTTGAGGCCCTTGAGGTCCAGGGATACAAATGCAACACGGACACTTCTTGCATTTGCAATCACACTGTTCGCAACAATCACAGTTTGTGCAACAACTAGTGCATCGACATTTAGAACAACATTTCTCGCGATTCATAACTATCACTCCTTTTTCTGTTTTTATGTTGCACTACTATCTAATGCGTAGGATAAGTACTTGCTTATAGCAGTCGTCCAGAAAAATATTAATAATAAAAGAATGAGTTAGTTATATAGAAATCTTCAGTAAGGTAGCATATGAAAAACCGTCTTCTTAAAAAAGAAAAATAACAAGGGAAACGGCGGTTTCGGCATGGACAAGAGTTTACAATGCTATTACATATACATATCGTAGGAGTACGATTTCATCCGTAGTGGAGACATTTCAAAAGGAAGATATATGATCCCATGATGATTTTCAGTTGAATTCGTGAAGAAAATTCAACTGAAAAGGAATTAGAGAATCCTTTTTGGTTTTTAAACGTATAGAAATAAGCAAGTGAAGTTTTGAGTTTCAAGGTTTCAGGGTAAACTCCTGAAAGTGAAGAAACGAAGATATTTTGAGGAGGCGGGGAATTTTGAAGAAGTTATTGGGACCCATAGGGGTTATCGTAGGGATTATAGTTGTACTGGGATTGATTTTAGTTCCGAGCTACAACAAATTCGTAAATTCAGAAGAAAACGTAGACCAAGCCTATTCGCAAATTGAAACACAATTACAACGAAGAGTGGACCTTATCCCGAACTTAGTGAATACGGTAAAAGGGTTTGCGAAACAAGAGAAAGAAGTCATTGCGCAAGTAACAGAGGCGCGTTCAAAACTCGCAGGAGCAAAGGGTCCGGAAGAGCAAGCGAATGCAGACGCTGAATTGTCAGGAGCTCTTAGCAGATTGTTAGTCGTTGTAGAAAACTACCCGGATTTAAAGAGTAACCAACAGTTTACACAGCTGATGGATGAATTAGCAGGGACTGAAAATCGAATTGCGGTGGCAAGGAAAGATTACAATGACGAGGTCGCTTCATATAACAAACAAGTGAAGCGTTTCCCGGGCAAACTCGTTGCGTCGGTTTTTGGATTTGATGAAAAAGAATACTTCAAAGCGGAAGCTGGAGCTGAATCAGCACCTGACGTAGATTTTGAGGATAATGAGTAATGAGAAAGTCAGCTGTCCGAGCATTTGCCCTGCTTGGTATGCTTTTATTTTTGTTGACAGCAGTCCAGCCCTCGGTTTATGCAAAAGTGGATGTTGTTCAAGATCAATCAGGTGTTTTATCTGATAGTCAAATACAGGAACTGAACGACTATGCAACTCGTTTGTACAGTGCAACGGGGGCTGAATTCGCTGTATTAATTGTTCCATCTACTGGAGGAAAACCAGTAGATGAGTATTCTATAAATAAATTACGCGAGTTCCAACTTGGAAATGAGAAGGAAGATAATGGAGCATTGTTAGTTGTAACAACAGAAAAAGACAAATCAAAGAAAAGATACTTTCGTTTAGAAATTGGATACGGCTTAGAAGGAGCTCTACCTGATGGTAAGGTCGGCAGAATTATTGATGAAGTCGCTGGTCCTTATTTGGAAGCAGAGCAACCAGATCTAGCCGTTATGGAAGCATACAAAGCTTTCTATAACGAAATCGCTAAAGAATACGGACTGGAAGGTTCTGAATTACCCGTTGCCACTTTTGACGGAGGAAACTACGAGGACGATGAAGGCGGGTTCCCTATCGTCCCTATTATCGTCATCGGTTTCATCCTTATCCAGATTTTCTTTAACTCTGGAAGAGGCGGAGGTTCAGGCGGTTCAGGAGGACCTGGCGGCAGACG
>JARIBI010000166.1 GCA_029257435.1 Sporosarcina sp.
ATGTATGCGGCAGCTAAAAAGGAAAAGAAAGCAATTGTCGGCGGTATGTTATTCAGTATCGCATTCACTTCATTCCTTACTGGTATTACAGAGCCAATCGAATTTGCGTTCATGTTCCTTTCACCAGTTCTATATGTAGTTCACGCATTGTTAACAGGTGCGTCCATGATCGTATCGTATATGTTTGACGTTCATCATGGTTTCGGATTCTCAGCAGGTGCAATTGACTATGTCTTGAACTTTGGATTAGCACAAAATCCGCTGACCTTGTTAGTGATTGGTCTCGTATTCGGTGTCATCTACTTTATAGTCTTCTATTTCCTTATTGTGAAGCTCGACTTGAAAACACCGGGTCGTGAAGATGACGAAGATATGGTAGAAGATACTACAGTCTACAGCGACGACATCGTTGAAGTTAAGGCGTATCATACGATTGAAGCGCTGGGCGGTCTTGATAATATTCAAGCCATTGACTACTGTACAACTCGTTTACGTCTTACTGTTAAAAATTCTGATGTTGTCGATGAAAAAGAATTGAAACGTTATGGCGCAATGGGTTACATGAAAATTAGTAAAACAAATGTTCAAGTTGTCATCGGAACAGCTGTTGAATTCTTAGCTGAAGCGATGAAACGACGTATGAAGAACGGTAATCCAGCTCCGAAAACAGAAGAGTCTATGGAACTGGATACACAGCCGCACAGTGTGAAAGCATTACCGGAATCTGATTTCCAGATGCCAATCGATGGAGACATCATTGAGCTTTCAGAAGTTCCAGATGAGGTGTTTGCGAAGGAAATGATGGGGCCTGGTTTCGGAATCATGCCGAAAGGGAAAACGATTCATTCACCAATTGACGGTAAGGTCGTGAGTATCTTCCCTACAAATCATGCAATCGGTCTTGAAACAGACACTGGCGTAGAAGTTCTCATTCACGTAGGTCTGGATACAGTGAAGTTGAACGGTAAAGGATTTGAATTGCTTGTAGAAAACGGTCAGCTCATTCAGCGAGGCGATGCACTGTTGAACATTGACTTAGACTACATCAAAGCAAATGCTCCATCCGTTGTAACGCCGGTCATTTTCACAAACGTAGAAAAAGCCAACTTGCACATCTTGAAAAAAGGGTTCCAACGTAAAGGAACAGATTCAATCGTTAAAGTTGATGAATAATAACTGATTACGCCGGCGGGAGAGACGACAGTCACTCTTCCGGCGTATTTTCTTAAGGAGCGGACAGCGATGACACACACAATTTTACTGACAAACGGGACCGTTGTAACACCAGAAGGAATTCTTGAAAAAGGTGAAGTGTTCATAGAAGATGGGATGATCCAAGAAGTCGGGACTTCCATAAAGCGCCAAGCCGATCAACAAATAGATGCCCGGGGCGGATATGTATTGCCAGGGTTCATCGATATGCACATTCACGGAGCATTTGGAGCGGATGTGATGGATGCGACGGAAGAAGCGTTACAAACAATGGCCGATGTCCTTCCTAAAGAAGGAACAACATCATTTTTAGCAACTTCGATGACACAATCTCCTAAGGCGATTGAAGCGGCATTAAAAAATGCAGCGGCCTTCACAACGAAACCTGGACAAGCACAGATGTTAGGCGTTCACCTTGAAGGACCATTCGTATCGCCAAAGCGTGCAGGCGCACAACCGATTGAACACATTTGCCCTCCTGATGCAGAACAGTTTGATGCTTGGCAGAAGGCAGCAGAAGGCAAAATCCGTATGGTTACACTCGCACCGGAAGAAGAAAACGGAATGTCGTTCATCCGAAAGCTGGCAGCTGAAGGCATTGTTGCGTCCATGGGCCATACGAATGCGACAATTGCTCAAATGGAAGAAGCTGCAGAAGCGGGAGCGGTTCAAGCCACGCATTTATATAACCAGATGTCACCCTTCCATCACCGCGAGCCAGGTGCAATTGGCGGGGCTCTTCTTGTAGACGAATTATGTGCAGAAGTAATTGCAGACTTCATCCACAGTCATCCAAAAGCAGTTGAGCTCGCTTATCGGGTCAAGGGTGCGGACCGACTTATACTCATTACGGATGCAATGCGGGCGAAAGGACTTGAACCGGGCGAATATGATCTGGGAGGACAGCCTGTTCATGTAACTGAAAGGGATGCCCGCCTTTCAGACGGTACTCTTGCGGGAAGTATCCTCACAATGGAACATGCGGTCAAAAATGTTGTCCGTACAATAGGAATCAGCCCGCTTGACGTTGCGAAAATTACTTCAGGGAACGCAGCCCGGCAGCTGGGGCTGGCGAAAAAAGGCAGTCTGATTGCCGGGTATGATGCAGATATCGTCATTCTCGATAAAGAGTGGACGGTTATGCAGACGATTTGTGGCGGTGTAATCGGGTATGAACATAATGGGAATTCGTAACGTGTTCAACGGAAGAGATTGGCGGTGGCACTTATGCTAGATAAGCAATCCGCTATCCCGATTTACGTTCAAATTGAAGATTATTTAAAAGAGCAAATCGCTCAAGGTGTGTATCCTGTAAAATCTTTAATTCCATCTGAGCGGGAATTGACGGACATGTTCGGTGTGAGTCGCATGACTGTTCGTCAGTCACTTACGAACTTAGTCAAGGACGGGCTCCTTTATCGTGAAAAAGGCCGCGGTACGTTTGTGGCGGAAGAGAAAATGGAACAGCCGCTTAATGGATTAACGAGCTTTACTGAAGACATGAAAGAGCGGGGATTGGTGCCTGGAACGAAGCTGATCAGCTTTAGTCAAATCCATCCGGAACCTAGGATTGCTGCCCGACTTGGAATCTCTCCAGATGCACTTGTTCACAAGGTGGTCCGTATCCGCTATGCGGACGACACGCCAATGGCGATTGAACGATCCTATTTACCAGTGGAATTGTTTCCAACGCTCACTGAAGCAGCATTGCAAGGTTCTTTATATGCATTCATTGAGAAACAGGAAAAGCTGGTGATCGGGCAGGCGACTCAGCGGATGGAGGCAGCTCTTGCTAAAACTGATGATGCGGGCTACTTGCAAATCGCACTGCCTGCAGCAGTTGTCCTTATCGAAAGAGTGAGTGCTCTTATGGACGGTCGCATCTTTGAAGTCGTCCGAAGTACCTATCGGGCGGATCGATATAAATTCATTAGTGAAATCGGAAGGTGAATGCCATGAATTCATATATCAGCGAAATCACAACTCTCTTAACAGAAGCGGGTCATGGAGCAAAAGAAACGGTGGAACGGGCAGCCGGGCAGCTGGCTGATCGAATTACGCGGGGCGGCATCATACATCTTTTCGGATCAGGTCATTCTCAATTGCTGGCACAGGAAGGCTTTTTCCGTGCTGGAAGTTTAGCGTGTGTACAGCCCATTTCTATAGGGCCGCTAATGTTGCACGAAGGAGCGCTGCTTTCATCTAAAAACGAAAAAGACCCTGACTTCAGCAAAACCTTTTTAACAAGCCTTGATATACGGTCGGAAGATGCCGTTATCATTATTTCAAATTCAGGACGGAACCCGGTACCGATTGATATGGCGGAATATGCAAATGCACAAGGCGCATATACGGTTTCCATTCAGTCTTTATTGTATACTGAAAGAGAACATCCTTCTCGTCATTCTTCAGGCAAGCGACTGGAATCGGCTGTGTCCACTGTGCTGGATACAAAAGTCCCTCCAGGCGATGGAATCATGGACATAGAAGGGATTCAATGCGGTCCTGCATCCTCAGTAATCGGAAATGCATTGCTGCATGCCTTGTTCTGCGAGGTTGTTGTACGAATGAGTGAGAATGGAATGGAACCGCCTGTATTCAAAAGCGGTAATTTAGAAGGCAACGAACAACACAATGATGCTCTTGTCGCCAACTACAGCGACCGCATCCAGTTTTGACTAAAAGGAGAGATTTAGTTATGGAAAAGAAAACATTTACAATCACAAGCAGCGAAGGGTTGCACGCACGTCCGTGTTCAATGCTCGTATCGGCAGTAACGCCATTCAAATCAGACGTAACCATTACGTATAAAGAACGTACTGCTAACTTGAAATCCATTATGGGTGTTATGGGCATGGGGATTGAATCTGGTGCGCAAGTTGAAATCGCAGCAGACGGCGCTGACCAGTCAGAGGCGATCGCAAAAGTGGAAGACATTATGAAATCAGAAAGTATCGGCGAGTGAAACAAACCATTACAGGCATCGGTGTATCCGACGGCATAGCGATCGCCAAAGCGTACCGTTTGGAAACGCCAGACCTAACAGTCGAAAAACGAACTGTCGAGCAGCCGGAACTGGAGATTTCCCGATTTGAATCAGCTAAAGCTGAAGCAGCGGTCGAACTTGAAGCGATTCGAGCAAAAGCAGCCGAAAACTTCGGAGAAGACAAAGCAGCGATTTTCAGCGCGCATTTACTCGTGTTAAATGACCCTGAGCTTGAGAGCAGCGTTAAAGGTAGCATTGAACAAGGCATCAATGCAGAATTCGCGTTGCAGCAGGCTGCAGATACGTTCACGGCAATGTTCGAGGCGATGGATAACGAATATATGAGAGAACGTGCTGCAGACGTTCGTGACGTAACGAAACGTCTTCTAGCAAAATTATTAGGCGTTCATGTTTCAGATCCTTCTACAATTAATGAAGAAGTGATCATAATTGCAGACGATTTAACCCCTTCTGCAACAGCCCAGCTGAATAAGCAATTCGTCAAAGGATTTGTCACAGACATTGGAGGGCGTACTTCGCACTCTGCAATTCTAGGAAGAATGCTGGAGATTCCAGCAGTGGTCGGAACGAAGACTGCTATGGCTTCGATTGAACAGGGGACTCCTCTGATTGTTGACGGAACAGACGGAACGGTAGTGCTGGAGCCGACTAATGAAGAAACGCAGACTTATGAAACGAAGAAGACGTCGTTCGAGTCAGACAAGGAATTGTTGAAGCGTTTTGTTTCTGAAGCGACGGTTACAAGTGACGGGCATCATGTTGAAGTGGGCGCGAATATTGCATCGACGGATGACTTGCCATTAGCAGATAAAAATGGTGCAGAAGGTGTAGGCCTGTTCCGTACAGAATTCCTTTACATGGGTAAAAGTGATTTCCCTACGGAGGAAGAGCAGTACGATGCCTATAAAACCGTTCTCACTTCAATGGGAGAACGTCCTACAGTTGTCCGCACACTCGATATTGGCGGGGATAAAGAGCTAAGCTATTTCAGCACGCCCGAAGAGATGAACCCGTTCCTTGGCGAGCGTGCCATTCGTCTATGCTTCGAGCACCCTGAAATGTTCCGTACCCAGTTACGAGCATTACTGCGCGCAAGTGTGTACGGAAACTTGAAAATTATGTTCCCGATGATTGCGACATTGGAAGAATTCCGTCGTGCCAAGGGCATGTTGCTCGAAGAACAAGAGAAGTTGCAGGCTGAAGGTATTAAAGTCGGTGATACGTATGAAGTTGGGATGATGCTTGAAATTCCAGCAGCAGCGGTCATTGCAGACTTATTTGCAAAAGAAGTCGATTTCTTCTCAATCGGTACGAACGATTTAATCCAATATACGATGGCAGCTGATCGTATGAACGAAACCGTTTCCTATTTGTATCAGCCGAATCATCCTTCTATTTTGCGTCTGATTCACAATGTGATTCAAGCTGCTCATAAAGAAGGGAAATGGGTAGGCATGTGCGGGGAGGTAGCAGGAGATCCGCTATCCATCCCCGTGCTGCTTGGCATGGGACTGGATGAGTTCTCAATGAGCCCATCCAGCATTTTGAAAGCGCGAGCTCAGTTTGCAGACCTATCTAAAGCGGAGTGGGAAGGCTATATCCCAGAAATTCTGCAGATGGAAACGTCTGAAAAGATTATCGAGTTCGTGAAAACGCATAGCTGAAAATAGAAAAGCGGAACCGATTAACGGTTCCGCTTTTACTTATTTCTTGTCTTCAAACTCGATTTTTTGACCATCTGGCATCGTGATTTCAATACCAAATTTCATATAGTCATCTTTCAATCGAAACGTTTCTACTGTTTGTTGAATCGCTTGTTCTTTTGATGTGGTTTCTGTAAAGTTCAGTTTCTCTAGTTTAGAATAGATTTCATCAAACGCTGCATGGCCCTTTAAACCGTATTGGACAATTCGTCCTCAACGGTCGCTTCCACCTTGCCGATATCTTGTTCAATTTCATATTCCTGGTCTTTTCCATAATCGACTTCCAGCTCAAATTCATCGTAGGTCAGCTGATCCATTTTTTCTTTCATGGAATCCTGATCGCTGTCAGAGTCCATTGAGCCATTCATGCTCGTTGAATCGCTTAAGTCAGCATTTGTGTTATTGTCTGCAGAATCATCTGTAACGGTACCAGTTTCTGCAGTTGTGGTATCATTGCTGCCGCATGCGCCTAACAGCTGGGCTGTCGCAAGAACGCTTCCAGCTATAGATGATGATATTCTCGAGATGAAGACCTCTTATTGCTTGTTTTATGCGTTTCTTATAGTGTTCCCCGCAAATCCAATACCAAACGGGTTCAGAATGAGTTATAATTGTAAGAATTCTTAATAGATTAGGTTGGAAAGGGATTGATCAGATGAATGCTTCAATTGACCAGCTGTATGTCCAGTTGACTGGATTTTTAGACCAAGAACAAGTGACGCAAAACGAAACAGTACGTGACCTACATAGTAAGGATGAATCTTATCATACGCCAAGCCTGCCCGATCTTGTGGTATATCCCCGATCGACAGACGAGGTAAGCCGAATTGTAAAGGCGGCGGGGAGTCTAAATATACCCGTGATTCCCTTCGGAGTCGGTTCTAGTCTGGAAGGACACGTTATTCCATATGATCATGGGATAACGATTGACTTCACTGAGATGAATCAAATTATCGAAGTGAATCCGTCCGATATGCTCGTGACTGTACAGCCCGGCGTGACACGTTCCGTCTTAAACAAAGAGCTGAAAAAACACGGGTTATTCTTCTCCGTAGATCCTGGAGCTGACGCCACTCTCGGAGGTATGGCTGCAACGAATGCAAGTGGTACAACATCCGTAAAATACGGCGTCATGCGTGATCAGGTACGGGACTTGGAAGTGGTGTTAGCAGACGGGACTGTGATTCACACGGGGAATAAAGCAGCTAAATCATCGTCAGGCTATCATCTGAATGGATTATTTGTCGGATCAGAAGGGACGCTGGGATGTTTTACGGAACTGACACTTCGTGTGTTTGGAATACCGGAAGTGACCACTGCAGCCCGCGCAACCTTCACGTCCATCACGAATGCCATTGAAGCGGTGCCGGCAATTCTGCAGGCGGGCATTCCCATTGCGCGCGTGGAACTGGTCGATACCGAATCCATCCGACAAGTGAATGCGTACAGCGAGACGGACTATGCGGAACTGCCGACGCTGTTTTTAGAGTTTCACGGCAACGAAGCTGGTCTCGCGCAGGACGTGGCTTTTACAGAAGAAATTGTCACGGATTTCGGATGCAAAGAAATCCTGTTCGAAACAGAAACTGCAAGCCGCAATCGCTTGTGGGAAGCACGCCATAATGCCGCATACGCCTATACGCACGGATTCCCTGGTAAACAGATGATGCTGACGGATGTCTGTGTCCCAATCTCCAAACTAGCAGAAGCTGTTGTCTTTGCACGTGAGGAACTTGACCGTACAGGACTCGAAGGAGGAATCGTTGGACACGTCGGAGATGGTAATTTCCACGTGTTGCTGATGATTGATCATGAAAATGAAGAAGAACTCAAAACCGCTGATGCATACAACGAAACGATCGTCCGTCGGGCACTCGCATGTGGCGGAACTTGTACCGGCGAGCATGGAGTCGGCGTAGGTAAACAAAAATACCAGCGCGATGAGCACGGTGCAGCATATGACGTCATGTTGAAAATCAAGCATGTGCTGGATCCTGACAATGTATTGAATCCAGGGAAGTTAATCAAGTAATTCAAGTGGAAAGGGCTTTTGCAAAGCCCTTTTTTTACTTGTAGTGAAACAACATGACGCTCACGCGTATGACAGTGTGCTCATAAATCTAAATATCTGCTCATAAAACTAGAAATGTGATCATAAACATGGAAATCTGCTCATAAACTCAGCAATGTGATCATAACTAGAAAAAAACGCTCATAAACTCAAAATCGCGCTCATAAAACTCAATTTCCGCTCATAACGCCGCCTTCCCCCATTAGAATACCAATCTAAATCCAGAAAAACTTTCCTATCAGCGAATCCCAAATTAGTCAACAAGCGTAGCACTGCCAATTAGTCACTTAACCCACTAAATTCATGTTACGTTAACATTCCCGAAACAATGTCAATTCATGATTATTGAGCAGCAGCTCCAAAAAGACTTTTAGCGCCTTTGTCTGGTACTGCGAACTGGTAACAATCGAAAATTGGCGGATAAAAGGTAAGCCTTCTACGGGTAATTGGACTAAATCACCATAACGAATTTCCTTTTGAACTGCCCACTTTGACAACAGACTAATTCCTAACCCTGCTTCTGCAGCTTCTTTGATGGGTTGGGTACTGCTGAATTGCATAGATCGAACAGGAGAAATCGAATGGCGGTCAAAAACGGCTTCCACAGCTTCTCTAGTACCTGAGCCCTCTTCGCGGATAATCCATGTTTGTTCTGCAAGCTCCTGCCAATTAATAGCCCCTTCTTTTAAGGCGAGCGGATGTTTTGCTGATGCTATAAGTATCATCTGATCCTCTGCAAATGTTTGGGTGGTCAATTGCCGGTTTTCCTTAAATCGCCCTTCTACAATGCCAACATCTAGTTGCCGGCTCATAATGAGATCTGCAATTTCCGCAGTATTGCCAATCCGCACGTCCGGCTTAATGAGGGGATAGTTCTTCAGTAAACGGGCCAAGATATGAGGAAGCACATATTCCCCAAATGTGTAACTGGCACCAATCGACAGGTATCCGCTGGGCTCGTGAGATAAGTCGTTGACTAAGTGATGCATGCGCGCATATAACCCAACAATCTCTTTCGCATGGTGGTAAACGATTTCTCCAGCCTTAGTCAGTCTTACATATTTGTTAGTTCTCTCAAGCAGGCGTACATCCATCGAATCTTCCAATGAACGGATATACTGACTTACCGCAGGCTGTGTCATATGCAGTGCTTCAGCCGCTCGCGAAAAGTTTTTCTTTTCAGCGACGGTCACAAAGACATTTAAGCTTTGATCCATTTGCTGTCCCCCCGTTCTCATATATGCATCTACTTATGATAGCTATTATATATTGTTATTTTCCTTATGAAAACCCGGAGCGTATACTAAATGACAGGAGGTGTTCCGCATGAATGCATCATCACAAGCACCCTCTCCTAAGAAGTTGTCAAAATCGACTGCTTGGATCGGCGGGGTTGCATTTACATTTTTTATTGCACTTTTAGGATATTTACTCGCGAAGTTACCGGGATTTGATCATATTGGACAAATGGCTTCTGCGATTATCATCGCTGTTGTATTTCGACAATTTTTTGGATATCCGGAGGCAATCCGTTCGGGTATTCAGTTTTCGTCCAAACGATTATTGAGAACGGCCATTATCTTGTACGGTATTAAACTGAACATCGACACCGTACTCAGTGATGGACTTGGCTTGCTTGCCCGCGACGTCGGTGTTATCATTTTTGCCATCTTCATGACACTTTGGCTTGCCAAAATGTTTAAGGCGGATAAAAACATTTCTCTATTACTCGGTGTGGGGACCGGAGTTTGCGGGGCAGCTGCGATTGCCGCGATCGCACCCATCGTAAAATCAAAAGACGAAGATACAGCAATTGGTGTCGGAATCATTGCATTGATGGGTACAGTCTTTGCTGTCGGATATACCGTATTACGTCCTTTCTTACCGCTCGATGCCATCCACTATGGTATGTGGTCAGGAATTAGCTTGCATGAAGTTGCACACGTTGCGCTGGCAGGAGCACCTGCAGGTGAGGATGGTCTTGCCATCGCACTGCTTGCTAAGCTTGGGCGCGTGTTCTTGCTCGTTCCGCTTTGCTTTATATTTATTGCAATTATGAAGCGTAAAAGTAAAGGGACAGAAGAATCAGACGCAAAAATTGAATTCCCTTGGTTTTTGGTCGGGTTCATCATTTTAAGTGTGCTGGGAAGTTATGTATTTGGACCAATCATTCCTGTTCCGGATGGTGTGTATGACGTTATTGCCGTTGTAACATCTTGGTTCCTTACAGCTGCTATGGTTGGATTAGGATTGAATGTAAGCTTGCGTGATTTGCGCTCACGGGCACTTCGTCCGCTTGCGGCAATGACAGTTACATCAATATTACTGTCTGTCATCGCATACTTCATCGTTTAATTGAATGCTTATCTAATAAAAACCACGTAAAAAGGAATTCCCCCTTTTACGTGGTTTTTTTATGAATTAATCAATCAAACCTTCTTCTTTCAAGAAATCAACGGCAACCGTTTCATATTGCTCTTTATCAATATCTACACGGGCATTCAGCTCTTGCATCTTTTCAGTATCAATCTTACCAGAGAGTATATTCAGAACTTCTTCCAACTCCGGATGCTTGTCTAGCACATCTTGGCGGATGAGCGGCGCTGCATAATAAGGCGGGAATAGTTTCTTGTCATCTTCGAGTACTTTCAGGTTGAACGCTGGAATACGTCCATCTGTTCCAAAAGCATCAATGATATCGACATCACCATTTTTAATGGCACTATACATAATCCCTGTATCCATAGTCTTTGCATCTTTAAAGGAGAACCCATAAAGTTCTTGGAAACCAGGATACCCATCTTTACGCTCTTGGAATTCTGGTTCAGTTCCAAGTACCATAGAGTCGGCAGTCCGTTGTAGGTCAGACATTTTTTCAAGCCCGTACTTATCTGCATCTTCCTGGCGCACAGTGAGGGTGTACGTATTGTTGAAGCCGATCGGATCGAGCCAGACTAAATCATATTTTTCTTTGAAAACTTTTTTTACATAATCATACGCTTCGTCGGGATCGTTAATAGCGTCCTCTTTTAAGTAATTCATCAAACCAGTTCCTGTGTATTCTACATAGACATCATAACTGCCTTGCTGCAGCCCTTCAAATGCAAGGGTGGAACCGCCGAGGAATGATTCGTATTTTACATTCAAGTCTGTTTTCTCTTCGATCAAGTGGCCAAGCACATAGACCATGATCTCTTGTTCAGTGAAGTTTTTACCTGTAATCGTTATGGTATCCTTATTTCCACCTGTGAATGAGGTGACGGCAAAAGTAAGGACAACAGCTGCCACGACAGCAATTGCACCGCGTGTTATATTTTTTTTCGTTTTACTGGACAGTTTCCCCGGCTGGGCCATGCTCTCTACCTTTTTTAAAATGAAATCCAGAACGATAGCTAGCAGCGCAGATGGAATTGCCCCTGCTAAGATGAGGCCGGAATTGTATGTTTGCAGACCCCGGAAAATGAGATCTCCAAGTCCGCCAGCTCCTATTAATCCTGCAATGGTAGCCACACCGACGATTAAAACGGTTGCTGTCCGCACTCCCGCCATAATGACACCTAACGAAAGCGGTAATTCCACCATCGTAAGCACTTGGCGGCTCGTCATCCCCATACCGATTCCCGCTTCTACAGTAGCGCGGTCAACACCGCGAATTCCGATGTATGTATTACGTAAAATTGGTAATAGGCCATAAATGGTAAGCGCAATAATTGCGGGTATTTTACCTGTCCCCATAAATGGAACTAGGAATACGAGTAAAGCTAAACTTGGAATTGTCTGAAGTACGGAAGCGACCCCGATAATAGGTTCAGCTATTTTTGTATTTCGTGTCAAAATAATACCTAGAGGGACTGAAATGAGGATTGCGATTCCGATAGAAATTAATGAAAGGGTCGCGTGTTCAAGAAATAGGCTCCAAATGGTGGGCCATCGATTGGTAAAGACATCTATTGTATCATTCCATATTTCGTTAATGATAAAAACCTCCTGTTTAAATCTTTCCTGTCATTCAAATTAAAGAAGTTCATCCACAACGTATTCAACGAGACTTGATCGGCTGACAAGACCAAGCAGTTTTTCCTTGCGATCGACTACAGGGACAAACCAATATCCTGATTCATTTAAGTTCGTAAAGATCTCAGCAACGGGTTCATCGATATAGAATTTTGGATGATCTGTCTTTTTTATGTCGTTAAGCGTAAGCGATTCATCATTGAAATGCTTTTGTACATCCCAAATAGAAGCCACGCCCAGATAATGATCATTTTCGTCAACGACGATCAAGGAATCGACACGTTTCTTTTGCATCGTTTTCAGTGCTTCTGCAAGACCTCTTTTATAAAGGGTAGAGATGGGTTTAATGAGAAGAGATTCAAGTGGGGGAAGTACAACCGCTTCGTTTAAGCGATCTTCTCCGATGAAATTCCTTACAAATTCGTTAGCTGGACGTCGTAGAATGGCTTCTGGAGAATCAATTTGTACAATTTCTCCATCTTTCATGATGCAAACACGATCTGCAATTTTAAGGGCTTCATCCATATCGTGTGTTACGAAGACAATCGTCTTTTTTACATCACGCTGTAGTTTTACCAATTCATCTTGCAGCTGTTCTCGGCTAATGGGGTCCAGTGCACTGAATGGCTCATCCATTAAAATGATTTGCGGTTCTGCAGCCATCGCACGGATCACGCCGATTCGCTGCTGCTGTCCGCCACTTAGTTCTTGAGGGTACCGATCTGCATATATAGTGGGGTCTAGTCCTACCATTGTCATCAGTTCGTCCACTTTATGGTGATAGTCTTTTTCCTCCATCTTTTTTAACTGCGGAACAAGGCCTACGTTTTCACGAATGGTCATATGCGGCAACAAACCGATATGCTGAATCACGTAGCCGATACTTCGGCGCAATTCTACAGGGTTGACCGACATGACACTTTTTTCATCAATTTTGATATCCCCGCCAGTAGGTTCGATCAGCCGGTTAATCATTTTCATAGTAGTTGTTTTTCCACTGCCGCTTGGTCCAATCAGAACAAACAGTTCACCTTGATGAATATCAAAATCCAAATTTTTTAATGCTTCAAATCCGTCTGGGTACTTTTTAGAAACATTTTTAAATGTTATCAACTGGTTTCCTCCTTGATCATTTTAAAATAGTTAGTCCACAGACAACTCTAGACTTACTGCATGTAAATTGCAAAAATAATTCTAATTATCTAGTAAAAATGGTTACTTGCCAGAGTTTCTAGAAAAACGGCTAGATCTAATAAGATAGACCAGCCGCTACATTCTTCCGGATCTGAAAATCGAAAACAGAAGAAATACAAACATTAAAAATGCAATAATGGCGCCAATTTCTATGACAGGAAGATTCAGCAGCATATTATTTTCGCCAGCGATAGCAGATCCGATAATCAGCCCTGTCATGAGAATACTGAAAGCAAGAAGAATGACACTGAAAGCGAGCCGGTTGCTAATAATATCCATTCTTCTAAGTATGAAACTAGTTTGCCGCAAGTTAATGTCCAGTTTCAGTTTCCCTTTTTTGGCGGCTGTACTGATATCCTTAAAGTCACGCGGGATATTTGCTAGAATTTCTGCGTTTTCACTTACACTTTCCCAAGCATTTTTAAGAAGGGAAGAGGGACTGTAATATTCTTTAATGAGTTTCTTTCCGAAAGGTTCGACGCCGTCCATGATGCTCATAGTGGGGTCTAATTTCGATATGAGTCCTTCCAGCGTTAATATGGTTTTCCCTAGTACTGTGATTTCACTTGGAATCTTTATTTGATGGCGATAGGCAACGCCGAACAAATCCATGAAGATTTCACCCAGACTCATATTTTGCAAAGGGACGTCATAGTATTTTGTCTTAAGCATGCCCAAATCTTTTTGAAGACTTTTGATATTGGTTTCATCTGATAAAATCCCCATTGAATCCATAACTTTTATGATTCCTTTTGTGCTGCCGCGTTCCAATTCCATAATAAGTTTGGCGAATTGAAGTTTAAGATCATCATCCATGACTCCAATCATTCCAAAATCGATAAATGAAATAACATTACCGGGCATTATGTATATATTTCCCGGATGGGGATCTCCGTGGAAAAATCCATGATCCAGTACTTGGCTAAACATGGAATGCACAAGTCTTCGCGCAATTAATTTACGATCGTGTCCTCGGTCATCCAGAGTATTAATATCATTAGATTTAATTCCCTCGATCATCTCCATCGTCAGTACTTTCTTAGATGTTAGATCCCAATGGATGTCTGGAATGTAAACAGAAGAGTCTTTTTTTGCTTGGCGTGCAATGCGTTCGGCATTTCTGCCTTCATTTTCGTAATCGAGTTCACTAAGCAGCGAATCCGCAAACTCATTAATAATAGAGCGGACGCCGTATAACTTTCCCCAGTCTGTGTTGTTTTCAATTAGTGACGCTATTTCTTTCAGGATGGACAAATCTGTGTCCACTGTTTGCCGGATATCGGGTCGTTGAACTTTTACAGCAACTTTCTCACCATTGTATAAAAAGGCTTCATGTACTTGACCAATGGATGCGGTTGCCAATGGCTTGTCATTGAATGATTCATACAGTTCATTCAATGGCTTGCCAAGCTCTCTTTCTATAATCTCCTGAACTTCCGCAAACGAAAAAGGCTCTGCATGGTCTTGAAGCTTTTCCAATTCACGTATGATTTCAGCAGGCACTAAATCACGTCGAGTACTTGCAATCTGACCCAACTTTATGAATGTCGGGCCAAGTTCTTGCAAAGTCCGATTCAATTTTTGTCCAATGTGTTGAAGGTTCATATCCATTGGTTCGTTTTTCATTGTTGCGGCGGCCCTGCGTTCTGTAATGCCCAGCCTAAACAGTACATGGCTGAAGCCGTTTTTTAAAAACGTATTTACAATCTCTTGGAATCGATATGTCCTCCTGATGGAAATCTTAATCACTCCAACACCTCCATTCAACTTCTTAAAGTACCCTGCAACCCTCTCTGTTAAACGCTTTTTCGAGGGAAATTTAGCCGGTAATGATAAGGATCTCCTTGACACCAAGTTTTCTAAAACATATACTGTTCAATATTGACTTGTCAGTCAACCAACAAATTGAGATGGAGAAGATACTAAATGAGTCCTAGAAATAAGGAGCAATTTAAGGAAATTCGCGATCAGCGTCAGCAAGAATTGAGACGTTCCGCAATTCAGATGTTCAGTCAAAAAGGTTTTGCGTCTGCAAAGATCAGTGACATCACTTCAAATGCCCAACTTAGCCATGGACTTTTCTATCACTACTTTGCTTCAAAAGAAGAGTTGTATATAGAGGTAATCCGGGATATTCTATATGACTTCGTTGACTTGGTAGAACAAGCAACTGAATTCGAAATGACAGCACTTGGGAAAATGGAGTGGCTGACAGAAGCGACTCATTCCGGTTCTATCAAAGAAGGAGTTTATCGGCATATTCTAGTATTGCAAGCTTTGTATTCAGATCATTTGAATGAGCTAGCTAAACGTGAAATTGTTGCACTATACAAAGAAGCTGTGGATGGGATTGGAAGCATTATTAAAACAGGGCAGCAAGAAGGGCTGTTCATAGAAGGGGATCCTGAAGAACTGGCAACATATCACTTGTCATTAGCCCACGGTTTACTCTTATGGAATGCACGGACAGAAAATCCTGTACAGCTGTCTACGGATAAAGTATTAAGACAGCTGAAAAAAGCAGAGAATGGAGGAACCTGTTAATGAACAAAAGAATGTTAGCACCAACGATTATTTCGATTGCAATGGCAACTGTAATGGCAGGTGCCGCAATCTCACCAGCGATCGGATTAATTGCTTCAAACTTCCCCGATGCAGATCCAATCCTTATCAAGCTGATTTTAACAGCACCTTCGTTAATTATTATTCCTTTTTCATTTGTATCCAGTTACTTAACGACCAAAATTTCTAAGCGAGCAATTGTCATGATCGGTTTGACCATATATATCATTAGCGGTGTAGGAGCTCAATTTACGAACACAATTGAGACGTTACTCGCTTTCCGATTTGTACTTGGTGCTGGAGTCGGACTCGTCATGCCGCTATCCATTTCACTTATAAGTGATCACTTTGTAGGCAGAGAACAAGTGAAGATGATGGGGTATAGTTCTGCATTCAGTAATCTCGGAGGAATTGTCACAATGACGCTTGCAGGATTCCTTGCAACGTTTGGCTGGAAGGTTCCTTTTAATGTCTATTGGATGGGAGCAATTATCTTCCTATTGGTTTACTTCTTTTTACCGAAAAATGAACCTATCAAGCCTCACGGAACAGGTCCTAAAAAGAAACTGCCGCTTTCTGTGTACGGATATGCACTTGCTTCAGGAAGTATTATGCTCGTCTATTATGGAATAGCGACCAATATGGCACTATTCCTGGAACAAGGAAAACTTGGAGGATCTAGTGTCGCGGGAGCTGTTATTTCATTTACGACGATTGGTGGAATGATTACGAGTTTAACTCTCGCACAACTTCAGGACGCGTTAAAGAAGTATCTAATTCCGGTAAGTCTCTTGTTAATGGGTCTGGCGTTCGGAGGTCTTGCACTAACATCATCTATTCCCGTGATTCTGGCAGCTGTTTGTTTCGTTGGTCTTGGGCAAGGGATCTTGTTCCCGCTTATCAATGTAAAAGCACTCAGCCTAGTCAATCCATTGAACAGTGATCGGGTAATCGCAGTCGTATCCAGCTGTATTTACATCGGGCAGTTCAGTTCACCGCTAGTGCTGGACTCGATTGCCAGCTCCATGGGGCACCCGACGATCCGTTTCCAGTATTTCTTTATTGGTTCAGCGCTAGTACTAAGTGTGATCATTATAGCGATTGTATCTATAATATTGAAGTCAAAAAAAGGACCTTTGCTTAAAGTAGAAGATCCAGCAGCATAACGAGCAAAAAAACGGACACAGCCCTATTTGGGCCGTGTCCGTTTCTTTCATTAAATTTGTTTTTCAAGACGTTCCATCTGAAGGATACGGAAGCCTGCTTTCTCAAGTTTCGCACGAAGTGTTTCGATTTCATCTTCTGACTTTTCACCTTCAAGTGTCAGCACAACACGTCTTACGAGAACAGAACCGTTATCAAGTGTCAGCATACCTTCAATGTTTTCACCGCGCAGTGTCCGCGCTAGCTTTTCAATCATCCCGCGAGCTTCTGTAGAGGAGATTGTAAGATTCAATCCGCCTGTGTTAACGCCAAATGCATCTTGGAACACACCTTCAATTTTGTTGTGTGTCAGAATACCGACGAGTTTTCCATGATCGGTTACTGAGATGAAAGGCAGTGCTTTGATCTTTAAGAGCGCATCCAAGAAGGAGGAAGTCTCCTCAATAGAATCTTGTTGGTGTTTCACAATCTTATCCAGGATAGCATCAGCGTCGCCATTCTGTTCGTACAAATATTCAATGAGGTGGATTTTGTAAATCATACCTTTGTAATTGTCATTTGCATCTACGACAGGGACAGATCGAAAGCCGCTTTTCCTGATTTTATCAAGTGCTTCGGTTACGGTATCTTGGTCATTAACTGTCGTTACATAATTTCTTGAAACAAGTAAGTCACGTACGCGCATTCATAATCCCTCCAGTTGTTTTCATTCATTTCTAAATGTTTTGTAAATACCATTATAAGTGAAACAGAAAGCATAGAGCAAGGCATTTTCAGTCGCGTTGTTCACCTTCTATTGTATAGCACCGACATGGAAAAGTCTTGCTGACAGCTAAGTTGTCACACGATATCTATTTCTTCCCGTTTTCATTGGGAGTAAATCCTCTTTACTAAGTTTGATTCAATAGAAAGAACAGGTAAACTATAGGTAAGACCCGTATGAAAGAGAGGAATCCGTGTGTATTTTTCTTTTAAGCATAACAATTGGGAGTGGATTGAAGTTGAGCAGCAAACCGACTTGAAAGCAGAACTTTCTTATCACTCCCATATGAGCAGTAAGTGGCTGGAAACTCTCGAGAAGAACAAGCAGGACGTCATCGGGAACTCAACGGCTGTTTCAGGTGAAGAGGCACTTTGGGGAAGACTAACATACGAACAAAGCATGCGCAGTAAAGATGAAAATAAAACGGTCTCATTTTTCTTAACGAAAGATACACTGTTAACGTCGCAGTTGAATCAGAATCTTTTTCCTGAGGAAGCGCGTAAGGAAATGGAACAAAAACTAGAAGTATCGGAAAATGCAGTTCAAGCGTTTATCGTGCTTTTGAATGCCGTTTTGCATAAGTTCCTCGAACAGATTGATCAGTTTGAATATCGATTACGGGAGCTGATTTGGGGAATCAAAGATAATAATAACTTGGATTTGCTGGAACGCATTGCACAGAGCAGACATGAATTAATCATTTGGAATAACTTAGTCATTCCGCTAGTGGAAACTCAAATGACGATAGAAGAAACTTTTGAAGATGGACAATTTGGGACAATTGAATATAAAAGGTTATGTACCAGATTAAAACGGATCCGGATGCTACTAAGCGAGTACAGCCAAGAAGTGGAAGCGCTAACCGACATGGAAACACTCGTGTCTAATCAGCGGGGGAATGAAATTATAAAGACACTTACCGTGATAACGACAATCTTTACACCTGCAGCAGTATTTGGAGCGATCTGGGGTATGAACTTTAAGTCGATTCCGGAGTTTGAGTGGGCGCATGGGTATGCCTTTGCTCTTACCGTCATTCTGTCTTCCACGTTCGGTCTTTACTTCTACTTAAAAAAGAAGGGCTGGATGGGAGAGATTCTGAAAACCAAATCAAAACAGTCTATGTTTAAGTGAATGAGAGAGGGGGACAGAACAATGACTGATCAAGAAACAGATAAGCTCCTTCACATACGAACGGAAGGAACGATTGAAATTTTACAAAGTTCAGCTCACTATAACCGGTATGAAGCAACACCCTACAGTGTGCTGGATGCCTTATTTGACATCTATCCGCTGCGTTCAACTGACCATCTTGTCGATTTTGGATGTGGAAAAGGGCGTGTTCCAATCTATAGCGTATACCGTTTTGGGAATCTCGTTACAGGAATCGATTTGAATGGACGATTGCTGCAAGAAGCACTAATTAACCTGGCAGACTTTCGAGCTTCACGGAAACGTTTACGCGGTGCAATTGAATTTGAACAAACAACAGCAGAAACGTATGAGATTCAAGCTGAACAAAATGTGTTCTACTTTTTCAACCCATTTTCAGTGGAGATTTTCAAAACAGTCATTGGGAACGTGTTAGATTCTGTTGAACGTGATAAGCGTCCGGTAGACATCATCCTCTATTATCCGACGACGTCGTTCGTATACTTTCTAGAAGAACAGACTCCGTTTGAACGGATTGAAGAACTGCCAATCCCTGCGTTATCGATCGACAATGAAGATGAACGTATTTTAATCTATCGATATGAATAATGAAAGCCAGCCCACACAGTGAGCTGGCTTTTTAAACAGGTATTGTTTGCAGAAGTTTCTCAACTTCGAGCTTGGGCAATGGGCGCGAGTAAAGAAATCCTTGAACTTCATCACAGCGCAGCGTGCTTAAGAAAATAGCTTGTTCCTCTGTTTCGACGCCCTCCGCAATGACATCGATGCTCAGATTTTTTGCAAGTTCAATGATCGTTTTAATAATCGCGGTATTGCTGCTGCTTAGGTCCTGCAAGAAAATCTGATCAATTTTTAAATGAGTGATTGGGAACTTGCTTAAGTAACTTAACGAAGAATAGCCTGTTCCGAAATCATCGATACTGACGTGAATACCTTCATCGTGAAGCCGTTGCAAAATCTTTTGCGAATACTGGACATCCGTCGTCATACTCTCAGTGATTTCAATGTTTAAATAAGCAGGATCCAATCCTGTTCTTTGTAAAACACCCAGCACATCAGCTATGAAAGTAGGCTGTTTGAATTGACGAATTGAAACGTTCACACTCATGCGGATTGTCAGCAAGCCTTGTTCTTGCCATTGTTTTGCTTGTTTGCACGCGGTTTCTAAGACCCATAATCCGATTGGCAGAATCAGTCCGCTTTCCTCCGCAATGGGTATGAATTGTCCTGGCGATATCAGCCCTCTTTTGGAATGATTCCATCTTGCCAGCGCTTCAACGCCTGTCATACGGCCAGTCTTCATGTCATATTGAGGCTGGTAATGCAGCTCTATTTCATCACGGCTGATTGCTTGCCGTAAATCCATCTCCAGCAATGTCTTTTCTATCATGTCGTTGTTCAATTCCTGTGTGAAGAAGCGATGCGTACTCTTGCCTTGGTCTTTAGCAAGAAATAACGCTGTATCTGCGTTGCGCATGAGCGTATCGTAGTCTTCACCGTCAGTTGGAAAGCGACTGATGCCGATGCTCGGAGTGATGTAAACTTCAATCGATTTAAATATAAAAGAATTTGAAATTTCTTCAATAATCCGCAGAGAAATGTCGTTCACTTTCTCCTTATCCGTCTCACGAAGCATAATGACAAATTCATCACCAGCAAGACGGCAGGCTAAATCATTTGGTCCAAGACAAAGTGTGAGCCGTTCTGCAACGGCTTTCAATACTTCATCACCAATATAGTGACCCAGGGAATCATTAATGTTCTTGAATCGATCCAAATCCAAATACATAATTGAAAAGTCGTTTTCAGCTCGATTAATGTTTTCGACAACTTCGGACTTAAATAATCTTCGATTCGGGAGTCCTGTTAACGCATCATAGAAAGCCATATGCTCAACTAACTTTTCTGCGGTTTTACGCTCTGTTATTTCGACACAGGTCCCCACAACTTCAATAACAGTTCCATTGTTACTTACGGGTGACAAATAAATGATAAATGAATGATCCAAGTAATCGAGCTCAAATTGGCAAGGTTCACCGTTGAGCGCAGCGTATGCGTAAGGACGAAGCTGTTTGAGTTCCGTATTGCTGAAGGGGTTAGATTCTCCCCTAGTATTTAACAGCTTACTCGTGAGCCCTAACTTTTCACAAATCTGACCTTCTAATAATGTAATAAGAATTTGTCCGTTTTCGTCAGCTTCGTATTTAAAAATCGCATTTTGCAAGTTCTTCACAGTCGTCCGGAAATCATTTTTTAACGCGGCTTCAAGCGCTTGTTCCGCTTCAATCCGGGCAGTAATATCCGTCCGAATTGAGATGTATTCAAAAGGTTGATCGTATTCATCTAAGAAAGGTACAATTGTTGTGTTCATCCAATAGAAGGAGCCATCCTTGGCGCGGTTCTTTACTTCTCCACGCCAAACTCCGCCCTTCTTGATGGTCTTCCACATATTCTCAAAGAACGATTTTGGATGATGCCCGGAATTAATAAGTCGGTGTGTCCTGCCAACCAATTCTTCTTCAGCATACATCGACAGTTCACAAAACTTATCATTCACGTACTTGATGACGCCTGCTGCATCTGTAGCTGCAATTACAGATGCATGATCCAGAGCCGATTCCAAGTTATGAAGTACTTTTAAAGTTTGGTTGTATCTTACAGATGTCAAATGCTCTGCCGTGATATCTAAATCTATAGAAATGTAATGAGTAGTCTTCTGTTCATTGTCCATAACAGGTACAACGGTTGCGCTCACCCAATAAGGCGTCTGGTCTTTCGTTAGTCCCTCGACAATGTGTTGTTTGACCAAGTGCTGATTATCTGAATAATTCATTTCATCTATAACTTTTTGCGGGTCATGACTTGGAGCCAGCACTTGATAGGTGTTACCTACGAGTTCTTCTTCACTAAATTGAGTTAGTTCGCAAAAGCGTTTGTTGACATAAGTTATCGTTCCGTTTGTATCTGCAATAGAGACACAGAACTTTTCGTCCAGCAGCCTTGATAAGGAATGTATATTTTTTGCCTCTGTTAACACCATGGTGTCAGAATCCTTTCCGGGGTAGGTAATTTAGATATATCAGCATGTTTTATACTATGGTTCATGTTGTATTTTAAAAAAGAATGAGCATAAGTTCCTAGACTCTATAGTGTGATTATAGCACTGTATCTTTAGACCTTCTAGCTTTTTAAAATTATAATTATTTGCACCGTTAGAATATACCGATAGTTCTCGTTTTTTCGACACATTTCAAGTCAGGTTGCAGGGAATTGACAGCGAGGGTATCATAGAAGATGAATCGTCTATCAAGAATTATATCGGCGTACATAAATCTATTTACACAGAAAAATCAAAAATCCATGCATTACAATTTCATTAAGGAGCTGTCGAAAATGAATGGACAGTTGGACAGAATTAGACGGGAATCGTTAAAAAAGAAAGTAGTTTCAGCAGAAGAAGCCGCATCTTGGATTAAGGATGGAATGACACTTGGATTAAGTGGATTTACGCGAGCAGGAGATGCTAAAGCAATTCCGGAAGCACTTGTGAAACGAGCACAAAAAGAATCGTTCAAAGTAAATGTTTTTACTGGGGCCTCGCTTGGTCATGATATTGATAAACTCTTTACGGAAGCGGGAATTGTGAACAAGCGACTTCCGTTTCAGGCAGATGCGACGATGCGAAAAGGCATTAATAACGGCGAGTTGCTCTTTGTTGATCATCACTTATCGAATACGTCCGAACTGATACGAGGCGGTGTTTTACCCCAGGTAGATATCGCAGTTTTGGAAGCGGTTGCGATTGCGGAAGATGGGTCAATCATTCCTTCAACTTCTATTGGAAATTCGTTGGTTTTTGCGGAACACGCAAAATCAATTATCGTAGAAATTAACGTAGCCCATTCAGAGGAATGGGAAGGGGTTCATGATATTTATGATCCTGGAGTCTTAGGAGATCGTGAGCCGATTCCGTTGATGCATCCGGACGAACGCATTGGAACCTTTGGAATCCCGGTCGATCCAGATAAGATTGTCGGCATCGTGTTAACGGAGGAATATGATTCGTTTTCAACAATTGACCAGCCAGATGAAGAAACTGAAGTCATGGCAGGACATTTGCTGGAGTTTTTGCGATCTGAAATCGCTGCTGGCCGATTAACAAAAGAGCTGGCTCCATTACAATCAGGAATTGGCTCTCAAGCGAACGCAGTGCTTCACGGGCTATTGGATTCGGAATTTGAAAACTTGGAAGTCTACTCCGAAGTTCTTCAAGACTCGGTTTTCGAGCTCATTGATGCAGGCAAAGTGAAGTCAGCTTCGTGCACGTCCATTACTGTAACGGAAGAACGAATGGATATATTAAGGAATAACCTGCCTTTTTATAAAGAGAAAATTGTTATGAGGCCACAAGAAATCTCGAATCACCCGGAGCTTATACGCCGTCTCGGTACAATTTCTATAAACACGGCACTTGAATTTGATATTTATGGAAATGTGAACTCCACTCATGTGACAGGCACAAAAATGATGAATGGAATCGGCGGATCAGGAGACTTCGCTCGTAATGCGCGTTTGGCGATCTTTGTTACGAAGTCCCTTGCGAAAAAAGGAGCAATTTCAAGCTGCGTACCGTTCGTTTCACATGTCGATCATACAGAGCATGATGTGGATATATTAGTAACGGAACAGGGTTACGCGGATTTAAGAGGACTTGCTCCAAAAGAGCGTGTTGAACTAATTATCGACCGTTGCGCGCATCCTTCTTATCGTGAGGAATTATGGACCTATTACAATGAAGCAGCGCTTCGCGGCGGCCAAACCCCTCACATTTTAGAAAAAGCATTAAGCTGGCACATCCGTTTGTCGGAAACCGGAACTATGAGAGAATCGAAGGAAGAAGTGACGCAATCGTGAGAATCTCACTATTCGGCGGTACAGGTCGTGTAGGTTCAATATTGCTGCAGCAATTGCTAAAGGAAGGTCATTCCGTAACGGCACTTGCGCGCAACCCCGAAAAAATGCCCGTTCATCCAAACCTGACCGTTATTCAAGGTGACGCGAAGGAGCAAGCGCCTATTGCTGCGACCATACTCGGGAGTGAGGCAGTGGTGAGCGCACTTGGTACGGATAAGACAACAACATTAAGTGAAGCAATTCCACATATAATCGAGGCTATGAAAGATGAAAGTATTAAAAGAATCCTTACGATAGGTACGGCAGGTATTTTGCAAAGTCGGTATGAGCCTGAGCATCTTCGTTATGAAGCGGGCGACTCGAATCGTAAATTAACGACAGCAGCCGAAGAGCATCATGCTGCTTTCCGTGCACTTTCCGCTTCGAACTTGGACTGGACGATAGTTTGCCCAACGTATTTGCCGGACGGAGAAATAACGGGCACCTATCGGACGGAAGAAAATTGGCTGCCCGTTGACGGTAAACAAATCTCTACAGGAGATACTGCACACTTTGCAGAACATGAGCTGTTTGCATGCAATCATCTTCAAGCACGTGTAGGACTCTCTTATTAAAAAAATTTCACACATAAAACCCCGATCGTCCTATAATTATTGGATGATCGGGGTTTTGTCTTTAACTCAGTTGTGACAGGAACATCGTCGCAATGCCGAAGTAAATGAGCAGCGACAAGATATCGTTCAGAGTAGTAATTAGCGGTCCGGAAGCAACGGCCGGATCGACATTGAATTTATTGAGAACCAAAGGAATTATTGTACCCGCAATGGTACCAATAATGAGTGTTGCCAGCAGAGAAACACCTACTACAAATCCAAGTACCATGCTTCCTTGCCAAAAGAATGCGATGATTGCGATTAACAAGCCGCAAGTAACCCCAATAACCAGTCCGACAAAAACTTCGCGCATTACTAATTTAAGTGCTTTCTTCCAAGTCATTTCTTCAGCGGCCAGTCCGCGTACAACAACCGCTAATGACTGAGTCCCTGTATTCCCGGTCATTCCTGCAATCATTGGCATGAAAAACGCAAGAGCAACAACTGCATTCAATGTTTCTTCAAATTTTGAAATAATGCTGCCTGAAACAAGACCTATGAACAATAGCAAAATGAGCCAGGGCAGCCTTCTGCGGGCCGCTACAAAGGGTTTTGTTCTGAAATCTATGGATTTCCCTGAAGCCAGCAGCATTTCAATATCTTCATCTGCCTCCCGAACGATAATATCAAGCACTTGATCACCAGAGATGGTTCCGACCAAAACACGATCATCTGTTGTCACTGGAATCGCTTCAAAATCGTATCGTCCAATTAGTTTAGCAACATCTTTTTGCTTGGTGAACGCATCGACGTGGACCGGTTCTGTCCTCATAATGTCAGTAATTTGCTGATCATCATCCGCCAGCAGTAAATCTCTGAACGTAACGACTCCGATTAGCCGCCGGCCTTCATCAATGACATATAAGTAATTGATATAGTGCGCCAGATTTTCAAAAGTTTTCAGCTTTTGCTCCGCTTCGATGACAGAGAGTTCAGGAGAGACGGGAATGTAACGATCCGTCATGACGCGGCCAGCTGTTTTAGGCGGATAATCCATGATATGCAAAATAGATTGCATTTCTTCACCGCGCATCTTTGCGATTAAGTCATCTAGTTTACTTTTGGAAAGCCCCGTCAGTAAAAAAGCCAAATCGTTATTTTGCATCTTATGTAAGATTTCAGTGGAGCGGTCTGGACCGATTTTTTCCAGCACGGAAAGTTGTTCTTCTTTATTAAGGTATCTCAGTAATTCAGTCAGCTCATCGATCGATAACCATGCTAAAAACAACGACTTTCGTTTTCTTGGAAGCTCTTTATACTGGTCGGCCAGCTCGTGTTTATCGAGCTCATTTACCATCTCGCAAAACGTTTCTTTTTTTCCTTCATTTAAAACTCTGATTATCGCTCTTTCCATTTTTGCTTTATCCAACTTCTCTTTTTTCTTCTCTTTGTGCAGCAGTGCCATGTCGTCACCTCACGATTGTTCAATCTACTTACCGTTATGCCCTTTTGGGAGCTGTCAGAAACAAAATCCAGCTAATTGCAAGTAGATTAATATTTATACATTATAGGGATTGAATATTCACTTTTCTGCAAACTTGTGTTTTAATAGAACAACTCACACTAAAAAAGGAGCTGTGTTGAAAAAAGAGAACTATTACATTCTTATTACGGTTTTTTCAATTTTCATGTTTAAATGAATTCTACTAGGGAAAGTGGGTATAGTAGGGTTAAAAAAATAGCCAATTGGCTAACACAAAAGGGGAGTTTTATAGAATGGGAAAATTGAAGATGATGTTGTTGATGCTTGCTGCATCAGTATTACTGTTGACAGCATGCGGTAAAGATGATGAAAAATCATCAGGCACTGAAGGGGAAGCGGGGGATTCCGGCTACGATCTAGTTAAAAAAGGGAAATTCACATACGCAGCAAGCGGTGTTTATAAACCATTCAGTTTTGAAGAGGACGGAGAGCTGACAGGTTTCGATATTGAAATTGGTAAAGCGTTAGCTGAAAAAATGGATCTCGAGCCAAACCCAGTAACAAACCCGTTCGAAACCATTTTGCAAGGGCTGGTCGGCAAAAAGTTTGATGCCATTATCGGATCGATGGCATATACGAAAGAGCGTGCAAAACAAGCAGATTTCACAGAGCCTTACTACTATTCAGGCGGAATGATTTTTGTCGCTAAGGATAATGACGAAGTCAAAGGGCCAGACGATCTAAAAGGAAAAAAAATCGGTGTTGTTGCACAATCCACATATGAAGCGCCTGCAAAAGAACTTTCAGATAACATCCAGTATTACAGCAGTGACGTAGTAGCACTCAAAGATTTAACGGTGAAGGGTCGTTTGGATGCCGTCATCACAGCAGATATTGTAGGATTTGAAGCAATTGATAATGGGTTTGAAGTAAAAGAAGTTGGAAAACCGATGTGGGTGGAACAACCTTCGATTGCTGTGAACAAAGACAATCCGGAATTGACAAAAGCGCTAGATAAGGCACTCAAGGAACTGATTGATGATGGAACGTACAAAGAGATTTCAGAGAAGTGGTTTGGCCGCGACCTTCTTGACATTGATTTGGAAGGTGTCGAGTTATTAGAATGAGTGAACTCCCCACCCATTTAATGGAAAGTTGGTGTGCCGGTGCCTGAAATCTTTAAAACTTTTTACGACGTATTCATCCAGACCTATAAAGGCTTTTTAGAAGCAGGTCTATTGACCATAGAAATTACAGCAATTGCAGTCGTAATAGGAACCGTTCTTGGGATCATCTTCGCACTGATGAAGATTTCCAGTTCTAAAATTTTACAGACCATTGCAAACTTGTATATTACACTGATTCGAGGAACGCCGCTAATCGTTCAGATCATGTTTTTGTATTTCGGTATCACCTCGATCATAGTCTTGGAAAACTTCTGGGCAGGTGCAATCGCACTAGGTGTCCATAATGGAGCCTATATTGCAGAAATTTTCCGAGGCTCGATTCAAGGAATTGACCGGGGCCAACGAGAAGCGAGTCTTGCTTTAGGGATGAATCGCTCACAGACAATGAGACGCATTGTATTCCCGCAAGCATTACGGCGTGCAATCCCTCCGCTAGGCAACCAGTTCATCATTACATTGAAAGATTCATCACTAGTTTATGTGATTGGTGTATCTGAATTGTTCGGTCTGGCCAATCGTGTGGCTGCCTCAAACTTCAAGCAATTTGAAACGTTTCTCGTAGTTGGTCTTTACTATCTCATTCTCGTCTTGATTTTTACTGCGCTGCTGAAGTGGTATGAGAACAAATTGGACGTGGATAAATAATGGAGGCAGATACGATGATCAAAGCAGAAAACGTTCATAAGTCATTTGGAAAACTTGAAGTGTTAAAAGGGATTGATATGGATGTGCATCCAGGAGAAGTTGTTGTGCTTGTCGGTGTCAGCGGATCGGGGAAAAGTACGTTCCTCAGGTGTTTGAACTTTTTGGAATTGACCAATGAAGGCGTGATTACAATCGATGGGAAACAGGTGGATCAGAAAAAAGATGATCTTTCAAAAGTCCGTGCGGAAGTGGGAATGGTGTTTCAGCATTTCAATTTATTCCCTCATAAGACGGTTCTTGAAAATGTGATGGAAGCGCCGATCATGGTTAAAAAAGTAGCCAAAGATACGGCTAAAAAAACAGCACTTGAAATTCTGAGGAAAGTAGGACTGTCTGACAAAGCAGACGTCTATCCAAATAAGTTATCGGGCGGTCAAAAGCAGCGGGTTGCTATTGCTCGGGCACTTGCAATGGAACCAAAGGCACTACTGTTTGACGAGCCGACATCCGCTTTGGATCCTGAGCTGGTTGGTGAAGTGCTGCAAGTTATGAAAGACTTGGCAGATGAAGGAATGACGATGGTCGTCGTTACTCATGAGATGAAGTTTGCCAAAGAAGTCGCAGACCGCGTCATCATGCTAAACGAAGGTGTCATTATTGAAGACGCTGACCCTGACACATTCTTCAATCATTCTACAAACGAACGAACGCGTCAATTCTTAGAAATGGTGAATGTGTAATAGAAAAACCTCTATCCGCGTCAAAATCGGCGGGATAGAGGTTTTTTAACGTTTAGGTGTATAATTCAGTTCCTTGAACAGCCCCTTCCGCTCGCTGTCCGTTAAATCACGCCACTGCCCCACTGGAAGATTACCGAGCGTCAGATTCATGATGCGCATTCTTCGTAAGTTGACGACGTTGTAACCGAGTGCTGTACACATGCGGCGTATTTGACGATTCAACCCTTGGGTCAATGTAATGTTAAACTTCTTTGATCCGAGTTTCCGTACTTTACAAGGCTTCGTTACAGTATCGAGGATTGGAACACCTTGTTCCATCTCACGTATGAATTGATCTGTAATCGAGCGATCTACGGTTACGATGTACTCTTTTTCGTGACCATGCTCTTCACGTAAGATTTCATTCACAATGTCGCCGTCATTCGTTAGAAGAAGTAAGCCGTCGGAATCTTTATCCAATCGGCCGATGTGGAATATACGCAATGGGTGATTTACAAAATCGACGACATTCCCCTGGACATGACGTTCTGTTGTACTCGTGATTCCAACAGGCTTGTTCAACATCAGATAGACGAGCTGTTCTTCCACAGATACCGGTTTTCCGTCTACTTCAACGAGATCGCCGTCTTCCACTTTACTGCCAAGTTCTGCGGTTGTCCCGTTAATGACGACACGTCCGGCTTCTATCCATTTGTCAGCACCGCGCCGTGAAGTAATTCCTGCTTCACTTAGAAATTTATTAATACGCATGAGGTCCCACCTTGTCTGAATACCGTTTTTCTTATTGTAGCCTCTTTTTAGCTGCCAATCAAAGCTTCTAAAATAAAATCCAGTTTTCAGAAAAGATAATGATTGACACGAGGAACGATAGGTTGTAAGATTGGATACAACTTTCAGATGGGTAGCTGGTGTCGAGAGCGACGCCGCCCGCGGAGAGCAGAGATGAGACGAGAAGAGCATAGCTGAGAAATCATTGAAATAAGAAGAGTAGCATCGCGTTAGACAGATCCAGAGAGCCGGTGGATGGTGAGAACCGGCCTGTCTCGCGGTGTGAATGGACTTATGAGAGCCTAATGGAAACCTGTTACAGGTTTTTTCAAGGACGCCATTCCCGCGTTACGGGAAGTGCGGTTTGACCGCACGCGAAGTGGGGATATCATTCTATCCCAATTGAGGTGGCAACGCGGGTTTTTCCGTCCTCTGCAACCGGACATTACTGTCTGGATGCAGGGGGCTTTTTGTCGTTTTCAGGAACTTATACGAGATGGGAGAGAATCGAATGACAATCGAGAAAATGGGATTACGAGTAACCGCTAAACGGTTCAATGGAAAAACGTTAACACCTGCTTTGCTTTTTCAAAGATTGCAAGGTACCCATAAATTTTTGTTGGAAAGTTCGTCAGGCCATGCGAAAAATGGACGTTATTCCTTCATAGGTGCCAATCCTTTAAAAGCGTACAAAGGACATCCGGAAGGTGTAGAAGAAACCAATTACATGGATGGATCTTCGTTTGTTCATGAAGGAGAGTTGTTCACACTGTTGAAGCGGCTTATGCCGAGGGTGACAGACAAAAGTGAATTCCCGTTTACTGGCGGGGCTGTCGGTTATTTCGGGTACGACGCGGGAAGAAAACGAGAGAGCGTAGCAAACCCGGATTTCCCGAATGCAGCTTTCAATATTTACGACACAATCGTTATATATGACCACCAGATAGAGGAAGTGACATTGCTGCATACAGAAATCCATCCTACTAATCAGTCACCTGATTTAGATGAACTCGCTGAAACACTTTTAACAGGTGTTGCCGATGTTGAAACAGATGTAATGGTTTCCGAATATCGCAGTGATGTATCGCAACAAGCCTTTGAAGAAAACGTACAGCAAGTAATTCATGGCATACGGCAAGGAAAAGCAGAGCAAGTCGTCCTATCCCGTAAATTAACAGCGAATATTGAAGGAGATCCTTTCCAACTGTATCGACGATTACGTGAACGCAACCCATCACCTTATATGTATTATATGGAATTTGATGACCACCTTGTTATTGGTGCATCTCCTGAAAGTCTAGTACATGTCCAAGAGGGGCGAGTGCAAACGAATCCGATTGCAGGAACGCGTAGACGTGGGAACACTCTGGCAGAAGATGAGAAGCTGGAACGATCACTGCGAGCAGATCCAAAAGAGTTATCGGAACATGACATGTTAGTTGAGCTGAGTAAAAGTGAAATGAAGCAGTTCTGTAATCCGGGTAGTGTTGAAGTAACTGTGTATCAAGAAACGGTCAGATATGAACATGTGATGCATCTTGTATCAGAGGTAGCAGGTAATCTTGCGCCAGGGTTGCACGCGTTAGATGCTCTAAAAACGAGTTTGCCAGCGGGAACAGTCACTGGCAGTCCAAAGCCTGTGGCGATGGCGATGATTGATGAACTGGAGCCAGAGCCAAGGGGAATCTACGGCGGAGCAATCGGATATATCGGCTTGAACGGTAATATCAATTTTGCTTTGACAATCCGTACAATGGTCGTGAAAGATGACGTTGTAAGTGTCCAGTCAGGCGCCGGAATTGTTGAAGCGTCCACTCCGCATTCGGAATTCATGGAGACCGTCAATAAAGCCAAATCACTAACTAGTCTCATGGAGGAAACACACTAGAATAGGCAAGATGAAAAAGAGACGAGAACAGTAGAGAAGAGGAGAGATCAGTTATGGAGAGCTATATACAAGCCGTTCAAGCAAATCGGAATTTAACGTTTCAGGAGATGGAAGGTGCAGCAGGTCTGTTGTTTAATAATGGGACAGATGAGAAGGAGATTGCCACTTTTCTTAATTCCCTTGCACAGAAAGGGGAAACTGCAGAGGAAGTGGCGGCATTGGTTTCTGTCGTATCTGCCAATGC
>JARIBI010000001.1 GCA_029257435.1 Sporosarcina sp.
AAAAAATTGCACCAGTTAACAAATCTTTCTAAATTCATTGAAAACGTTTAGAATAGGTGTATAAGGGGAGTGAATTCAATTGAACTATAATGGCACTTGGGATTTAGAAAGTATATTTAAAGGCGGGACACAATCAGAGGAAGTGCAAACTCAACTGGCATCGGTTAAAGAAGATATTGCACGGTATGCAGATCAGTTGAAAGCATGGGATAGCGATTCAGGTACCGATGCTTTAGCTTTGCAGCAACTATTAAAACAACAAGAGGTAATCGGTAATAGCTTAGGCCAGGTGGGTACATTCATTAATATGTGGCATGATGCTTTCATGAATGATGAACATGCAAGTGTTGTTAAAGGCCAAGTGATGGAACTTAGAAGCGAAATTCAGCAACTGTCAACAATCTTCACTAAAAAACTGGTAGCAATTTCAGATGATCATTGGAGTAACCTCCTGAACGATGCTTCCTTGAAAGAAATTAGTTTCTCATTAGATGAGATCCGCGAGCAAGGCAAGCGTTTATTGTCTGAAGACGAAGAGAAACTGATTGCGAAATTAAACAAAGACGGTATTGCGGCTTGGAGCGATTTGTATAATACCGTTGGCTCCATTATGACAGTACCCTTTACAGATATAGACGGTAAAACAACTGAATTATCTATCGGTCAAGCGATGAACAAAATGTATGCTGATCCTGATGCAGCAGTGCGTGCTGAGCTTTTTGAAGACTGGGAAAAAGTCTGGTCTAAGAATGGACCTGTTTTTGCAGATATTCTTAACCATTTAGCAGGTTATCGATTAACATTGCAAGATGCTCACGGACGTAAAGGCCATTTAGAGGAACCGCTTGAATATAACCGAATGACAGAAGAAACGCTAAGAGCGATGTGGTCAGCTGTCGACGCGCAGAAACAAACGTTTCTTGATTACTTAGCACAAAAGGCAACTTTGTTGAGCATGGATAAGCTGGGCTGGCAAGACGTGGATGCACCCGTTGCATTAGGGAATACGAAACCAACCCGATTTACTTATGATGAAGCGTGTGATTTTATAATTGAAAATTTCACTTCGTTTGGTCCGAAACTGACGGACTTTACAAAACATGCGCTTGAAAACCGCTGGGTGGAAGCAGAAGATCGTGCAAATAAACGTCCTGGAGGGTATTGCACGAGCTTACCTGAGTTTAAAGAATCCCGTATTTTCATGACATTCACAGGTTCACCGAGTGATACCAGCACATTAGCACATGAATTGGGACATGCATTTCACAGTCATGTCATGAATGATTTACCCGAACTAAATCAAGGATATGCCATGAACGTAGCCGAAACTGCCAGCACATTTGCTGAAACGATTATTGCGGATGCAACGGTAAAAAATGCAGCGACGGATGAGGAAAAAGTATCGCTTCTTGCGAATAAATTAGAAGGTGCAACAGCGATGTTTTTAAATATTCGTGCTCGCTTCTTATTTGAGGATAGCTTTTACACAGAACGTGCAAAAGGAATTGTTTCAGAAAAACGCTTGAATGAATTAATGGTTGACGCGCAAAAAAAAGCATTTGGAGATACGTTATCCTCTTATCACCCGCATTTCTGGGCAGCCAAGTTACACTTCTTTATAGATAGTGTGCCGTTCTATAATTTCCCGTATACATTTGGATATTTATTCAGCCTGGGTATTTACGCGGAATACTTGAAACATCCAGAAGGATTTGAAGAGAAGTATATTGCGTTACTGCGAGATACAGGTTCAATGAAAGTTGAAGACCTGGCAAAGAAACATTTAGATGTAGATGTAACTAAGGAAGATTTCTGGGCAGCTGGGATTGAGCTTGTTGGAAAAGATGTAGAAGAATTTGTTGAATTGACAACTAAATTACAGAAGTGAAAATTAAAAAGGTACTTATCTCATTTTTTATAAAATGAGGTAAGTACCTTTTTATAATGACTGATTCCGGTGCAATTGGACGATTACTTCATGTTGAAAATCCGTAACGATTTTATGTATAGTAGACTAAGGATTTATAGTATTTTAACGTCTGTAAAGTTGGAGGGATTTTGAAGTTTTTTGGACGAAGGAGAGAGCCAATGTGGAAGTCGTCTATATTGCTGGTGGATGTTTATGGGGCGTACAAGCTTTTATAAAGACGTTACCCGGTGTGGTGTTTACAGAAGCGGGAAGAGCGAATGGAACCAGTCATACACTTGAGGGTGACTACGATGGATACGCGGAATGTGTAAAAACAGAATTTGATCCGGCAGTTGTAACAATTAAAGAGTTAATGGGCTATCTATTTGAAATCATTGATCCGTACAGTCTGAATCAGCAGGGTGAGGATGTTGGTGAGAAGTATAGAACAGGCGTATATAGTGAGGACTTTAAACATTTAGAAGAAG
>JARIBI010000127.1 GCA_029257435.1 Sporosarcina sp.
GCTTGGGATACGTTTACATTGGAGCAATGGTCCAACAGAAGGAAATGTCAATCGGTTAAAGACACTTAAGCGGTTAATGTATGGTCGAGCAGGCTTTAGGGTCTTGGAAAAGAGAGTATTGTATCACCTGTAATTATTTTCAAAAAGTAATCATTGAAGACGTAATAGATTAGAGGGATACTCCCCGTTTTCGCGTAAGAACCAGAGAAGTGATCATAAAACTTAAAAAGTGATCATAATTAAAAAGTTACCCTTCAACCCCGTCTGAATAATCGATGCCTAACACAATACCCCCCTGCATCAGCACTGGCAGACGCAAGGAGGTATCTTTTTGTCATCCTGTATGAACACGGTCGTAAGAATACTTGAAGGTCTCTTTCTTAGGCCGGATCAGCATGAAGAATAGTGTGAGGGGGCCGATTCTGCCTAAAAACATAACTCCGCAGATAATCCATTCTCCCACGGGACTCAAATCACCCGTAATCCCAACGGACAAGCCGACTGTTCCGAATGCGGATACCGTCTCCATTAACAAATCAATGAATGGCATTTTTTCCGTAACAGTCAACAAGAAGAACGCTGTAAATACGAGCATAGAACTAACAGCCGCAATTGCAAGTGAGCGGAAGATGATTTCCGATTTAATCGTGCGCTTAAATAGGTGCGGCTCTGTCATACCTCTGAAATAAGCGAGGGTGGCCACTACAATGACGATGAACGTTGTCAGTTTAATACCTGACGCTGTAGAAGCGCTGCCTCCTCCGATGAACATGAGCAGTAATGTAAGAAGAAGGGAACTGCTCTCCATATCACCGATGGATACCATGTTGAATCCAGCTGTCCTTGGTGTGACAGCTTGGAAATAGGAGGTCAGCATTTTGTCTCCGAAAGACATGCTGCCGATAGTTTTCGTATTGTGATATTCCAATGCGAACAACAAAAATGCAGCGATCAGGTTAACCGTGAGCGTTCCGGCCAGCATCATTTTCGTATGGAGAGACCATTGTTTTGGAGATCGTTTTGCGATAACCTCCATGACTACTGTAAAACCAAGTCCTCCAATGATGAAAAGTGAAGATAAAATGAGCGTTACAGGCAGACTGCCCGCAAATCCCATTAAGTTATCAGTGAATAAAGAGAATCCCGCATTGTTAAAGGCGGAAATGACATGAAATAGACTATAGTAAAGACCATGTTTTAAACCGAACTCTGGGATCCAAAAAAATGATAATAAAATAAATGCGATGCCTTCTGTTACGAATACGAATGCCAGAATGCTTCTCAAAAATTTAACTGTTCCTCCGAGCGATTGCTGACTGAATGATTCTTGAAGAAATATCCGGTTTTTCATCCCCACTTTCCGTCCAAGGACCATTAAAAGTGCAACCGCGAAAGCCATTAACCCAACGCCGCCTATTTGGATGAGAGCTAGAAGTACTATTTCGCCGAATAGCGTAAGGGTAGAACCCACATCAAATACACTCAGTCCTGTAACCGTTGTCGCGGATGTGGCAGTAAACAGCGCATTTGTCCATGTGATTGGAATGGTTGTTGCAAAAGGAAGTTTGAGCAGCAAGGTCCCGATGACTATCGTAACTAAAAAACTGCTTGCAATGAGAACCGGCGGGGTAACCCGTCTTTTTTTGTGTATGAACGAGATGTACATCGTGTGACCTCCTTAGAGAACAAGATATGGTATGGTTTGATTATTGATCGAAATGATAAAATTACAATAGGTCATAGGATGGAATAAATCGGAAGAATCGGGTTTTTTAAGAATAGGCAATTCAATACGTTTGGAGTTGAATCATATGAGTCAAGAAAAGCGAAGTATTCCACCTTCACCAATCGCTCTCGAATTAAATCATGTAAGTTATAGTGTCAATCATACCGACATTATTAAAGATGTGAGCGGTCAATTTCCTACTGGTAAAATTACAGCATTAATCGGACCTTCAGGAGCAGGGAAAACGACATTGTTAAAGTTATGTAACGGTCTTATTAGTCCGGCAGAAGGTGAAATTTACATAGATGGAGAGCGAATTGAAGAAAAGTCCCCAGTGTCTGTTAGAAGGCATGTTGGTATTGTGCTGCAAAGTTCTCCGATGGTTCCGGGAACGGTACGTGATAATTTAGCACTTCCATTACAACTGCGCGGCCAACCCTTATCAGATGAACAAGCAAATGCCACGATGGAACAGGTTGGTCTGCCTTTATCCCTTCTAGCACGCGATGCCCGAGAACTTTCAGGGGGACAGAAGCAAAAAGTATCCATTGCCCGCACGCTATTAAATCAATCTAAAATCTTATTGTTAGATGAAATCACAGCTTCCCTCGATCCTGCGTCGCTACAGGAAATTGAAGCATTAATCGTCAAATTGAATGATAGCGGGAAGGTTACAATCGTTTGGATTACTCATAATTTGGAACAGGCAAGTCGGATTGGGGAGTATTACTGGGTAATGGTTGATGGGGAATTGCGTGAAGCAGGTACTAAAGAAGAGATTAATGCGTCAGAAGACGTGCATGTGAAGCAATTTGTGAAAGGGGCGCTGTCATGAGCTGGATGACATTAAGTTTAACGCTGATTTTTGTATTCATCCCTTTATTACTGTCGAAAACGCTGAACTTGGGGCTGGAACGGGATACGATTGTTGCAACGCTTCGATCGACGATTCAACTCATCGCAGTAGGATTCGTATTAAAGTTTGTATTCGATTCCGAACATCCAGTATTCATCCTATTAATGGTGCTGCTTATGATTGTAGCGGCTGTCCAGAATGCGCGCCATAAAGGGAAAGCGATTAAAGGAATCACCTGGAAACTGTTTGTCACATTTGCTGCGATTGAAGTGCTGACGCAAACTGTATTGCTTGGATTACACATTGTTCCCGCAACAGCTCAATACATTATTTCACTTAGCGGTATGGTGATCGGGAACTCGATGGTGTTGGCAATCTTGTTTTTAAATCGTTTCACTGCAGAAGTCGAAGCGCATCGAGACGAAAGTGAATTGATTTTATCACTGGGCGGTACCCCGAAACAATCCATCAATCGTCAATTATTGAAAGCAATTCAGGCGAGCATGATCCCTACGATTGAAAGCCAGAAGACAATTGGGATCGTTCAGCTGCCAGGGATGATGAGCGGCCAAATCATTGCAGGAGCAGATCCAATCCAGGCGGTTCAATTTCAACTGCTCGTTGTGTTTTTATTGCTTGCGACAGCAGCGATGACGAGTGTGTTGCTTGGCTTCCTATCCTATAGAAGTTTGTTTACGGAACGAATGCAGCTGCTGAAAATAGAATCTGACTGACATCAGTTAGTGACGGGCCAATCGTTTTGATAGAGGATAAATTCCGATACTTTGAAAAACGAGAGACAGAAAGACGACTGCAAATCCCAGTGAAATGAGGATGTCAGCATGACCATCAGCTTCAGCTTCCAAACTTAGCAGCAGGAAGACGGACATCGTACCCCGAATGCCTGACCACGAGAGAAGGAAAGCATCGCTAAAGCTGATGCGCTGTTTTAATCCATCAAAAACCTGCATGGTTCCGGCAATAACCAAAAATCGAATGACTATGGATACAACAAAGATGACGATTGCCAGAATCCAATGATTAAATAGGAGGTACTTCGCAGATGTAATGCCAATCAATAGGAATAGCAAGGAGAGCAACGCAGGTTCAACGACTTCCCAGAAGCCGTTAAGAGCAGCCCGATACTCTTTTTCGCTCGTCGTGCGCTCAAGTTCAGCAGATAGCATGATTCCGGCAAACACCGTTGCCAGAACACCGGAAAACTCGAAGAACTCCGCGAGATGAAAAACTCCGTACGCAATAACGATGCTGAGCAGTACTTGGTTTTCTTTTTGGGGAGCCAGGTGGAGAGCTTTACTAAAGAGCCAGCCCACGAGTAACCCAAGTCCGGCTCCTCCGATAGATACATAAAGGAAATCTCCCAGGAAAGAGAAAAGTTGAAACGATTTATCAAATGTAAACATCCCCATCAAAACCCCGAACAGCACGACACTTGTCCCGTCGTTGATCATCGATTCGCCATCCACAATTTCAGCAATGGCGGGGTCATCTGTAGATTGCTTCAATATAGAAACGACTGACACAGGATCTGTTGGAGTCAGAATGGATGCAAACAACAGGGCACCTACGAAGGAAATGCTGATGAACATGCCGCCAAACGCATAGACGAAAGCTCCAAGCGTTAAGGCCGTCAAGATGAGACCAATTGTACTTAGAATACCGATTACCCCTTTATGAGCGTTCAGGGCTCTTGCAGAGTACTGATAGGCTGAGATAAATAGAAGTCCAGGTAAAAAAACATCATAGATTATGTCTTTTGAGACGGACATAGCAGCGAAGTAAGGAATTAAAGACAAGCCGATACCGACGAGCACAAGAAATACGGGCAGCGGAAAGTTCTTCTGCCAGCGGTCAATTGTAAGTGCTGTGTACCCAATCGCAAGTAAAATTGTAATTTGTATAGCCATCAAGGCACTCACCCTTTCGCATACTTACTCCATCTAGTACCACAGGCGTTACGTATTAAAACGGACTGGGTTGGATGGGAGCAATTGGGTGGGCCGATAAATCATGCAAAAGTGTTTATAACGCATTAAAGAATACTTGTAATCCTGGGAAAGTGATCATAAAACATGGAAATCGCTCATAACCGCTGAAAAGTGATCATAAACCCCAAAAATCCGCTCATAACGCTAACACATCCTCACAAAGCACCCATAACCCGCAACTAACAACAAAAAACCACCCGCCAACAACTATAAAGTTGTCCAACGAGCAGCAATCATCATCACTTCTGAAATTGTTGAAACATCCCGCTCAAACAAGTAACGGTTTGACTCATCACGGCACCGCTTCCTAATGCTGCGGCTACACTGCATGCCTCTAACACTTCTTGTTCGGTGCAGCCAGCATCGACACATCCCTTTGCGTGGAAAGTCATACAGGTTTTATCGTTTGCGTAAACACTCACTGCCAGTGCAATCAGCTGTTTTTGTTTCCCGTCCAGCGCCCCGTTTGCAAAGCAGCTCTCGGTAAAGGAGTGGAATCCGCTGCCAATCTCCGGTAATTTTTCAGTGAACTGGCCTATGCTTTCTTTATAACTTTGTAGTACCCCGTCTGCTGAATATTCTTCCATCATTCAAACTCCTCCCGTTCAATTCGTCAGTAGTATATGTAGCGAAGCGTGAATCATTCAGTGAGTCGCATTATGATTTGTCACGAAATAGAATAAGCTCAGGGCGAAGTTCGTCTCCGATATCCAGTGCGATGAACGAATAAAACGGTAGCTTTCTTTTATCTGTTGGCGAACCAGGGTTCATCAGGAGGAGTCCTTTGTAGTATTTGATTACGGGAATATGGGAGTGGCCGAAGATAATCGCATCCACGTGCTCATCAGAAAATGCGTCTACTGCACGCTGTTCGGTGGTCTTTTTGTCCCCGTGACCGTGAACGATGCCGATCCGCAGTCCACCCAGATCCAGCAGCTGCCGCTTAGGAACAAGAGCACGCATCTCTTCGCCATCTACATTTCCATAAACCCCAATTACGTCGGTTAATGCAGAGAGCGATTCAAAGATCTCAGGAGAGCTCCAGTCCCCCGTATGGATGATGCAGTCTGCGTCTCTGCATTCGTTTAGTAAACGGTTCGGCAATTTACTTCCTCTGCCCGGGATATGTGTATCTCCTGTAATGATTACTTTCATCTGCATCCATCCTTTGGGGATAATCCATCACGTCACCTCGTTTTAGGCTAGTAAGTGAAGGGTTCTCTGCAAGATGCTAATTTACTGAAGTTAGCATCCGCAATGTTTGTTGTTTGTCGAGAAGTCTTTCTGTATCAAGTGCTTCGAAGACTGAGTGATCAAACCGATTCCATACATATTCACCAATTCGCCGTACTTCATGCGGCGTTTGAGAAGAGGATGAACGGCTCCGCACAATGTAAATCAGGCTATCCATCATAGCGTTTAATACACTTGCATCTTGTCTGCCGTAGAAACTCATTTGACTGAAGGCCGCGTATAGATAATCTTTCATATTGAAACGCGGAGCAACCAGGCACGGTTCACTGTTAGTTGTGTACATCACAGCGAACCCCTCGGGTAAATATGAAGCTTGTTCCAGCACCTCTCCTAATGAATGAAGACATCGAACGGCTGTATTCGGATCATTGATGCCAGGTGATAACGCGCGAAGTCCAATTTCTGCAATCTTTTCAATGCCATATCCGATATCTTGAAGGGTGGAACGTTCCTCTCCTATCGTAAAGCAAGAAGCTATATTGATTTCGGATAATGCAGCGTTGTGATAAACAGTCGCAAGCACACTCTTTGTTCCTATAAAAGTTCCAATGGGGGACGTGATATCGATCACTGCCTGGTTTTCCGCTGCCCAGTCGGCGAGCTGGTCGAAGTCCATATATTGCACGTATCCGAAAGAGTTACTGGGGAATTCAGTCACGCGCGAATGAGAGATCGTAAACGAAGGCTTTTCCTCCATCGTCACAATCGGACCTTTTTTAACTGCAGTACGGTCATCTTCAATGGTGCGCAGCACATCTTCTACCAGCTCTCGAATGAGCCGGCTCACTTGAATGGAAGTTCCGACTTTGTGGATGAAATAGGAAAAAAATGCTAAACACACAACAGCGAGTATAACAGCGACAGATGCAGAAATGACTTCATGAGTGATGGATTGTTTCCGCATGAATAGCAGGGACAGAATCGAGTAGACAAATCCGCCCATGAACAAGCCGAGTACACGCTGCGTGGAAGGCGCATTTAAAAAATTCTGTAAGGTACGCGGTGAAAATTGAGATGAATACATCGTCAGCACTACCATGATCGTTGAAAATGTGATTGTGGTCATCGTCAATAATGCACCTGAAATAGTTCCTAAAATAGTTTGTGCCAAATCGACGGACGTTCTTAAATAAGTGGGGATATAATCTTTAACAGCATCGTTGAAAGTCGTATCGATGAGAACTGTTCCAAGTGCTAGAAAAGACGCAAGGATGGAGTAGACACTTGGGATAAACCAAATGCTCTGCCGCATTTTCATTACTAATTTTTTGATCATTTGATCGTGCCCCCTCGTACTGATTTCGGAATTTCTTGGATAGCTATAGCGTACCCTTCAATGAAGTGTTGGAAACGGAATCAGGCAGGCGGCGAAACTTTCTTAATGCCCTGAACGTATGTATAAGGAAGCCGCTGGAATCTAGACGGAAAAACCGCTTTCCCTTTAGGAAGAGCGGCCATTCATTCAATCAAGTACTTTCTCAAGAAACTGTGTGAGCTTTGTTTCGTACTCACCTGTAATATTGTCAAATGCTTTCGTATGCCCCGCTTCCGGAACAATCCACAACTCGTTATCGCCATTGGCTGCATCGTGCAATTCAGTTGCCATTTCAGTAGGGACCAGATCGTCTGCATCTCCATGAATTAGAAGGAGCGGAATCTCTGTTTTCCGTACCTGATCCACCGCGGACGCTTCTTGAAGCGTATAGCCTGCACGGATTTTAGCGATAACACTTGTCACATCAAGTAAAGGGAATGCTGGCAACCCGTATATAGACTTCAGCTGATGAGCAAGTTCTTTTTTAACTGTACTATAGGAGCTGTCTGCAATAATTCCTTTCACTTGCTTCGGTAATTGCTCGCCACTTGTCATTAAAACAGTCGCGGCCCCCATGGAATTTCCTTGCAAAATGATTTGTTCCGCGTCATGCTGTTGAATGAGATACTTAATCCAGTCTTTGTAATCGAGGCGTTCGTGCCAGCCATAGCCAATATAATCGCCTTCACTGTCCCCATGACCGCGTGCATCAGGGAGCAGGACGTCAAATCCTTGGTCATAGTAAAACTTCGCATATTTCCCCATATCTTCACCGGTATTGCGGAAACCATGGGCAAGAATGACAGCGTTGTGATTCGTGTTTTTATTGTTTTTGATAAATTGAGCTTTCAGCTTTAAGTTGTCATAGGATTGCATCGTAATCGTGTTCTTTGGCTGCTCGGCATACCAAATTTTTGCTTCTTTTAGCAGCGCTTGGTCCGACTCACTGGCAAGTTCATTGACAGCTTCGGATTCGCTATGAAGTTTTACCTCGGTACCGCGTTTAATTCCTTGGTCGTAAAAATAATTGCCTGCAAAAACGAGCGCAACGAGCAGTACAACAATGAGCGTACTGAGTGTAATTGCAATTTTTCTTTTCAAAAAATTCCACCCCCTAAAAGTCAGTGTACCATCTTTTCTATCAAAGGGGAGTGACAAGTTCTAAGGAGGACAATTCATGAATTTAAAACCATTGCTCACAATTTGGAGCAGACCAACTGAAACGTTACGGTACTTGAAAGACAAGACAACTACAGGTTATGCGATCCTTATTTTTGCCATTGCCGCACTTGCTTCGGGGGGATATCAAGCAGGCAGTTCGGGGTTACTTAGCAATTTACCGCTGGGTGCACTCATCCCGCTGTTCATCTTATTCACATTTGTGGGAGCCCTCATTTCATGGGTGATCGGTGCAGCCATCTACCACTGGATAGGGAAAGGGTTGTTTGGGGGAACCGGTACATTTGCAGAAATGCTCCGCGTAGTCCCGGGCACCACGTTGCCAACAATTTGGCTGGCACCCGTCAATTATCTAGTCATTTTAGGTTACGGAAAATTAGCATTCGAAGCGCCGCCTGCTGAAGCATTTGCGATTACGAACTTGCCAATGGGTGTGTACTTAATCTCTATGTTCCTGACATTTGCAATCGGGATTTACAGTACAGTAATTTCATGTAAAGGAATCGGTCTAGTGCATGGATTCTCTGCATGGCGCGGTCTTGGCGTCGTTCTGGTTACGGTTGTTATCGCCATTATCCTATCAGTCGTTCTTTCATTAACAATCGGAATCATTTTCATCTCGATTTTCTCTCTATAACCACAACAAAACCGGAGCCCCCTTAAAGGGATTCCGGTTTTTGTAATCATTCAAGTGATTTACCTGAAGGACAAATCAGCACAGTAAATCATTTATTAATAAACTTTATCTCCATTAAAGATAGAGTTTTTCACGATTGCATAATCCACTGTACGGATCGCGTCCAGCTTCTTGCCGCCTGCATAAGAAATCGATGACTGCAAGTCTTGTTCCATTTCAGTTAACGTATCCTGAAGCGGACCTTTGTATTCCACGAACATTTTTTTGCCTTCAACGTTTTTCTTCTCGCCCTTTTGGAACTCTGAAGCAGAACCGAAGTATTCCTTGAACTGTTCGCCGTCACGTTCTACTGTTTGCCCAGGTGACTCTTCGTGACCTGCAAATAGTGAACCGATCATGACCATGCTTGCACCGAAACGGACAGACTTCGCGATGTCGCCGTGTGTACGGATTCCGCCATCTGCGATAATCGGCTTCGATGCCGCTTTTGCACACCAGCGAAGTGCAGCAAGCTGCCAGCCGCCTGTACCGAAACCAGTTTTAATCTTCGTGATACAAACTTTACCAGGTCCAATTCCGACCTTCGTTGCGTCAGCGCCAGCGTTCTCAAGTTCACGAACGGCTTCTGGTGTACCAACGTTGCCTGCAATTACGAAACTCTCAGGCAAATGCTTCTTTATATGTTGAATCATACGAATCACGGCGTTTGAATGACCATGTGCGATATCGATTGTAATGTAATCTGGAATCAATGAATCTGCAGCGAGTTGTTCTACGAATCCATACTCGTCTTCTTTAACACCGACACTAATTGAAGCAATCAGTCCGCGGCTATGCATGTTACGGATAAATGCCGGGCGTGATGCAGGGTCAAAACGGTGCATAATATAGAAGTAACCGCCTTCAGCGAGTTGAATAGCAATCTTTTCATCGATGATTGTTTGCATATTAGCAGGGACAACCGGTAAACGGAACGTATGCTTACCCAGTGTGACAGAAGTATCACATTCAGAACGGCTATCAACGATGCATTTTGCGGGAATCAGTTGAATATCTTCATAATCGAATACTACATCCATTATTGAACACTCCTAAAAGCGAATAATTTGTTTGGTCAAACTATAATTGTTCGTCCTTATGTAATGTACAAGATTACAAAGTCATTGTCAAACAATTATTAGTCTTCACTCAGAGTTTCCACAATTGTGATCGATAGACGGCTATGTCATGATAAAGGAAAGAAGCAGTAACACTCAGTAAGCGCTATCAGATTAAGAGAGGAAGAACGACTATGGCCTATCTATTAAAACGGAGCAAGTTATTTATTTTCCTTATTTTCATCCTCATGCTAGTTGGGGTTTATACGTTCTTAACGCTTCCGAAACGTGAAATTCCTGAAACGCCTATAGATCTGGTAATGATATCTTCCATCCTACCAGGAGCAGAACCGGAAGAGGTGGAGAGGACCGTAACGAATTCACTTGAGCGGGCCGTGAAGAAAGTAGACGGAATTGATACGATGAAGTCCATTTCTGCCAACTCTGCTTCGATTATTACCCTGTCATTAAAAGATGAGATTGATTCCGAGCAGACGATTAACAAATTGCAGCAGGAAGTTCAGCGATCTGCCAGTGAGTTGCCGGAAAACGCACAGACACCTGAAGTGAAAAAACTCGATTTGGCATTTCCGCTCGTTTCGTACATGTTCACAGGGGACGAAAAAGCTCTTGCAGACTTAGAAACTTCGTTTGGCACATTGTCAGATGAGCTTCAGTCTATAGAAGGAGTTGCGGGAACAACCGTTAAAGGTTTTGCAGAAGAGCAAGTGATGATTACGCTGGATCCTGCCAAATTAGCTGAAAATCGATTGCAGCCATTTGACGTACTCAGTGTGCTGCAACAAGCCAATCAGCCGCTTTCGCTCGGTACACACGATGACGGCAAGGAACGTCTAGTCTTGACAGTGAAACAAGATGAGGGCATTGAAAAGCTGAAACAATTACAAATTGGAGATGCTGCAGTTCCCCTCGCTAAGTTAGCGGATATTGGAGAAGCAGCCAAAGAGGCAAAGGACATTGTCACGTTCGAAGGCCAATCTGCAATTTCCTACACGGTTTTCCTTCAGCCGGGTCAAGATATTCCATCAATGGATAAAACCATTTCAAAGAAGATGGATCAATATATTGAGGATCTCCCTAATGAAGTAACAGCGCACACGTATGAATCTCAAGCCAATAACGTGAACTCAATATTCAATAGTTTGTATATCTCATTACTCATCGCAGTTATTGCGGTTCTTGTAGTGACAACAGCGGGACTAACACTGTACGGTTCGTTTGCAGTTGCATTGACCGTTCTCGCGTCTGTGCTTGTCGGACTCATTCCAATTCCATTGATGGGGGTTGACTTGAACCAGATTTCAGTGATCGGGCTTATTATCGCCATCGGGATTCTGGTCGATGACAGCATCGTCGTGAATGACAACATTCAGCGGCGGTACAAACTCGGAGATTCACCTATGGACGGGGCTGTCAATGGTGTTAAAGAAGTTTATACATCTATTATCTCTTCCAGTTTGGCGATTGTTGTCACGTTTTCACCGCTGCTTTTGCTTTCGGGCGGAAACGGTGCATTCATTAAAGCATTGCCAAGTATATTAATCACAACCATTATTGCTTCAACTGTATTATCGGTAACGCTTGTTCCAATGCTTCAATTCATCAAAACGAAAAAACGCAATAAAAAAATATCAGATACTCCAGGATTCTTAGGAAAGCCTTTGGAGAAAATCGCTGTATTTTATTCAGAAAAAGTATTGCGCACTGTTTTAAAACGACCCTTACTCGTAGGAATAGGCGGGTTGGTTATCGCGACAGGACTGCTATTCTTAGCGATGCTGACACCGTTTGAATTCTTCCCGGCTGCGGATAAAGAAGAAGTAACCATGAACGTTCGACTCGCAGCAGGTACGACAATAGATGAAACGAATAACGAAATCCAAAAGATGATTGACGAAGTTTCAAGTGAAGATAAAAATGTAAAAGAAACAGCAATTTTCACAGGCAGCGGGTTACCGAATTTGTTTGCTGCTTCTATGGATAATACCGGTGAAAATACCGGGCAAGCCGTATTCCGTATTAAGAAAGAGCATACAAGTGCTTCTGAATTCATTGACAAGTGGGAACCGGAATTACGCAGCCGCTTTGGAGATGCGGAGATTTTCTTGGATACAATTGTTCAAGGACCGCCTGTGGGTGCACCGGTAACCGTGACGATCAAAGGAGATAATATCGATCAACTCGCACAGCTGCGAGATGATTTGAAAGATCGTTTGCTTAAAAAAGGTGCCGACATTGTAACAGATAACTTGGGTGAACCTGTTCCGGCAATCCAGTATGTCCCGGACCGTCAAGCGCTTGAGGACAATGGAATTTCCTTAAGCTTAGTGACGAATCAGCTGCAACTGCTGACGCAAGGGATTCCTTTGTTCAAGTTGTATGAAGGCGATATTTCAAAGCAGGTCGTATTAAAAGAAAAAGGTGTAAACGAAGGGGAGGGAGTCGACCTTTCACTAAGTGTTGTTCCTTCCATGACGACTCAAGGTCCGCCTAAACTCGTTCCGTTGGATGAATTGCTTTCTTCAGAAAAAACATCTCTAATTGCTCAAGTTCCTCATGAAAAAGGAGAGCGTGCGATTACGCTGAAAGCATATGGCGATGCAGACGGCTTTAAAGCAGATATGTTAGACGTAGCGGATGCAGAAAAGAAAAATCTCCCTGACGGCTATACAATCTCTACTGGCGGAGAGAATTCAGATCAGCAGGCATTCTTCACTGAAATCGGTATTTTGTTCCTAGTCGTTCTGTTGCTCGTGTACTTAGTTATTGCGTTCCAATTCAAGTCGTTCAGTCTGCCATTCCTTGTGCTGTTCGCAGTGTATCTTGGTATTTCTGGGGCGATACTTGGATTGTTCATCACACAGACGCCTCTCAGCTTCCTAGGTGTCATGGGGATTGTCTCATTGACGGGGATTGTTGTGCGAAACGCGGTGGTGTTAATCGATTTCGTGGAAGCGCGCCGTCTCCTAGGCAACATGGATGTCATTGAAGCCATTGTTGAGTCAGGCTACGTGCGTATCAAACCAATTATTTTGACGACTCTTACGTCAATTGTTGCGCTGGTTCCAGTGGCTGTCTCGGGTGATCCATTGTTCGAAGCGCTGGCAATTACAATCATTGCAGGTCTGGCGTTCTCCAGTTTGTTTACATTAGTAATGATTCCCTCATTGTATCTTGTGTACTACAAACTGATCGGACGTAAAGCAGAACGTGTATAATAGAATAAAAAAATCCACAGCCATCCAGCTGTGGATTTTTTTGTATTCAATTTAACGTGCGTTACTTAACGCGACAGCAATCTTAGCTCCAACAACTGCATTATGTTTTACAAGGGCAATGTTAGCAACTAGACTCTTGCCATCTGTAAGATCTTTAACCTTCCCAAGCATGAACGGTGTTACGTCTTTTCCTTTGATGCCTTTTTCTTTTGCTTCCGTTAACGCTTGCTCGATAATTCCATTGATCATTTCAGGATCCAGTTCATCTGCTTCAGGAATCGGATTTGCAATGACGGCTCCGCCTGCAAGCCCAAGATGCCATTTCACAGCAAGAGTTTCAGCAACCACTTCAGGATTGTCTGCACGGAAGTTTACACCGAATCCGCTCTTACGCGTATAGAATGCAGGCAGCTCGTCAGTTTCGTATCCAATGACTGGCACGCCTTTCGTTTCCAAGTATTCCATTGTCAAACCAATATCGAGAATCGATTTTGCACCCGCACAAACGACAGCAACATCTGTTTTCGAAAGCTCTTCGAGATCTGCAGAAATATCCATCGTAGTCTCTGCGCCGCGGTGTACGCCGCCAATTCCACCTGTTACAAACATACGGATTTCAGCGAGATCTGCACAAATCATAGTTGCTGCAACGGTAGTCGCACCTAATTGTTTCGTTGCAAGCAAGTATCCGATATCCCGGCGTGAAACTTTAGCTACATTGTCGCTTTTACCGAACATTTCAAGCTCGTCATAAGACAATCCGATCTTAATCTGCCCGTCAATCAATGCAATCGTTGCGGGAACCGCACCGTTATCACGGATAATTTGTTCTACTGCACGAGCGGTTTCCACGTTTTGCGGATACGGCATGCCGTGAGAGATGATGGTGGATTCCAGTGCCACGATTGGTTGTCCAGCGGCTTTAGCGTTTAAAACTTCTTCTGAGAAGACGATATAAGATTTCATTTGTATTCCTCCAGTTCATTTTCTAGTCCATTGGCGGTCAGTTCAGGTCTGACTGTATAAGTAGATGCTAACGTTTTTGCTGCGTTCACAAGGCCATAGGAAATGGCATCGTCAAGTGTACGGTCCATTACTGCTGCGTGCAGAACTCCCGACACAAACGCATCGCCTGCACCGGTCACGTCTTCTACAGAAACTCCAGGAATCGCCGCATGATGATGAATCATCCGTGCAGTTCGGTCACCAGCCATGATTCCTCTTTTACCACGAGTAATGATCGCGTGTTCAGCTCCAGAGTCTAAGAGTGCATGAACTGCCGTCTTCCAGTCCTCATCGTTTTGAATCGTAATTCCAGTTAGCGTTTCTGCTTCATCTTCATTGCAGATGAACCATGTCAGCCCTTCAAGCGTATCTGGCAAGTGTGCCATTTTAGGTCCTGATACTGGAACGATTGCAAGTGGAACTTGGTGTCGGATCGCTGTATCACGAATTGCTTCTGCTGTTTCTTTTGAGACATTGAGATCCATGACAATCATCTTCGCGCGAGCCAAATGCCGTTCGAGGGAAGCGATGTACTCGGTGTTCAGCGACTCATACACTTCCATAACTGCCATCGCAATCACCAGTTCACCCTGACTGTCCAAAACCGCAGAATACGAGCCAGTTGAGACATTGGACAGTAACCGTACCGAAGTCAAGTCCATATAAGGGGATGAATGCATCGCAATCAAGTCCCAGTCTGCATCTTTTCCCGCTGTAGTAATCAACCGAACGGGATGGTCCAGACGGCCAAGGTTTTCAGCAATGTTACGAGCGACACCGCCAATCGTAACCGACTGTTCAGCTGGGTTTGAGGTCCCCGTGGCTACCGGTCCGATGACATGAAACTTACGATCGACGTTTGCACCGCCGATGCAAATTATTTCATCTTCTGGCGCTAATACATAAGCTCTGCCTGAAATATATCCGCGTTTCGTCAGTGCGGATATTAAATTGGCAACAGCAGGCCGTGATAGCCCAAGACCTTCAGCCAGCTCTTGTTGGGAGCAGTATGGATTTTGCCGGATTAAAGAAATCAGCTGCTGTTCTTTTTCGTTCAGCGTAAACACCTCCCGTTCGTTTTAATGGAATATAAACTTATGTTTACATATTAAACAAAAGTTTTAATGTATGCAAGCCAAACGATTAACCTGTAAGGGGTGACTCTTTTCGACAAAAAGCGTACACTCAAAAATGACAGGTTTATGCTGTCAGGATGTCAGTACATCAGTACGTATTTAAGGGGGAGGGTTTTACATGGCAAACCAACATACTGAAGTAGAACTGCAATGGAATACACCTGAAACATTACGCGCACTATTGTGTGAACTTGTGAATTGGGAGAGTCGGACAACAACCGAAGGGGAAAAAGCTTTCCCGCATAGACTCGCTGAAAAGTTGAAAAGTGTTCCTTACTTTGAAGCACATCCCGAACAGTTGGAGTTGCATGATGCAGGTCTTGGACGTAATTCAGTCACTGCATTGTATAAAAACCATAAAGCACAGGATACAATTGTGCTGATTAGCCACTTTGACACAGTGTGGACAGAAGAATATGGCGCACTTGAGCCATTTGCGTTCCATCCTGAAGAGCTGACCGTGAAATTACATGAATATAAAGACGAGCTTCCTGAAGAGGCATTGACTGATTTAGAATCTGGGGAATATTTGTTTGGCCGTGGAACTATGGACATGAAAATGGGACTTGCATTGCATATGTCCTTAATTGAAAAAGCAGCATCGGAACAATGGCCAGTAAACTTAGTGCTGCTAGCTGTTCCTGACGAAGAAGTGAGCTCTGCCGGTATGCGTACCGCGGTGAAATCACTCGTTCGCATGAAGCAAGAACATGATTTAACGTATACGTTGTTTTTAAATGGTGAACCCGTTTTCTCGCAGGAGCCAGGTGATCCAAGAGAATACATTTACTCGGGATCCATCGGTAAGATTATGCCTGCTGCTTTGTTTTATGGAAGAGAAACACATGTCGGGGAACCGTTGAAAGGAATTACCTCAACGTTCATGGCTTCTTTTTTAACACAGCGTATGGAATGGAACAATGTATTTGAAGAAACGGATCATGGCGAAACCACACCGCTGCCCGTGACGCTGCAGCAAAAAGATTTAAAAGCACATTACTCTGTGCAAACGCCATATCGTTCCACCGCGCTTTATAACGTATTTACAATGAGACGCACTGCGGTGGAAGTTATGGAATTATTTGAAGGCATTGCTAAAGAAGCAGTCCATGCATGTGAATCTGCCTATAGCGAAGTGAGTGAACGTGAAGGGATTGCTAAAATTGGTGAAATCAAACTGCTCAAGTTTGAAGAGCTGATGGATTACGCCACCAACAAATTGGGTGAAGCTGAAGTGAAACGGATTATCACTGAAGTTTCCGGTGACTGGGAACTCGACGATCGCGACAAATCGTTCAAAATCGTCGATATCCTCATGATTGAATGCCAAGAGCTGGCTCCTGCAACAGTTCTATTGTTTGCACCGCCTTATTATCCTGCCGTAAATACGTCGGACGATGCACTCGTTCAGGAACTTGTACAACTAATGCAAGACAAAGCAACCTCACTGGGGACAGAAGTATCACAAATCCACTATTTCAATGGAATTAGCGATCTGAGCTATGTTCATTATGAAGACGAGGGAGCAGGCTGGAAATCATTTGAGCGGAATACACCTGTATGGGGCTCAACCTATTGGATGCCATTTGAAGAAATGAAGGCATTGGACGCACCAGTTTTGAACGTTGGTCCATTCGGTAAGGATGCTCACCAGCGTACAGAGAGACTGCATATCGAAAGTGCTTTCGTACGCCTTCCTCAAATGCTGGAGACGCTTGCTAAGCACTTTTGCGGGAAGTAACTTGGATAGTGTAGATGAATTTAGTGAACAATACACATGAACAGGGTAGAAGGAGAGTGGAAGAATGGCTAATTTCTTTAAAAAGATGGCCCAGTCGTTAAAAGGAGAAAGCCCGGCTGAAGAGAAGCTGATATCTGCTGAAAAGGGAATTGGTGAAGAACGTTTTGCAATGCCGATTGATGGGGCTGTTCTTCCTTTATCCGAAGTGCCGGATCCCGTATTCGCGCAGGAAATGATGGGGCCGGGATTTGCGATAGACCCGTCAGGAGATACAATTTGCTCACCTGTTAACGGTAAGGTCGTCAGCGTATTCCCGACGAAACATGCAATTGGACTGGAATCTGAAACAGGTGTTGAAATTCTGATTCATGTCGGATTGGATACGGTGAAATTGAACGGGGAAGGTTTCGATTTGCTGGTTGAAAACGAGCAGGCAATTCACCGCGGAGACGCGCTATTGAAAATTGACGTTGAATACATCAAAGCAAATGCACCGTCCGCAATCACACCCGTCATTTTCACAAACACTGAAAAAGAGAAAATCCATTTGCTGAAAGAAGGTCAGCTGACGAAAGGGACTACTGGCCTCGTTCGTGTTGATGCATAAGTCTATTTAATAGGGTGAAACACTAATTAGAGCGGTTACAGATCTCTCTGTAATCGCTTTTTTTATGCATGATTGTAAACTTTTAAACATAAATTCATAAAAACGCTTACATTCCTTCTTGTTTTCTGGTTTAATTGGTATAGACAACTAGACCGGTATAGCGGTATAGTGAATAGTAAGATAACTAAAAAGGAGTGAGAAGAAGATGATGAACTTTATTCAGCGCATCGGTAAATCACTAATGTTCCCGATTGCGACCTTGCCGGCAGCTGCATTGCT
>JARIBI010000186.1 GCA_029257435.1 Sporosarcina sp.
GGTACGTCAAAACGATCGAGCCATCCGCCGATTTCCCGCTTTGCGTCTGATCGTTTCATGCCTCTCAGTTCTGCTAAAAACAGGAGCTGTTCTTCGACTTTCATTTTCGGATAAAGTCCGCGCTCCTCTGGTAAATATCCGATATGAGGACTCGTCGCATATGAAATCGGTTTGCCGTTCCAAGTGATACGCCCTTCGTTCGGCGTCAGCAGTCCTAGGATCATACGGAATGTCGTTGTTTTACCTGCACCGTTTGCCCCCAAAAAACCATACATCGTTCCTTCTTCAACAGTTAACGATAGATCATTCACAGCTGTGAAGTCTCCGAATCGTTTCGTCACATGTTCAATTTGTAATGACATGATTGTACTCCTCCCTATTTCCCTATCTAAGATATTAAAAGTCTCGAATCAATCCGTTTCACTTTTCCACAATTTCATAGAGCGTCACCCTGTTTACCTTATAACTTTTTGTTATAAATAAGAACAGCTGCATCACATCTTCCCCAGATTATTAATACAACTTCCCGGCCTAAAACGAGTCCTGTGTCGCTTAATAACCAATCCACACAATTTCCCTTTTCTACAGTTCTTCCGTTTCATCAGGTTCAAAAATCGCTTCAATTGGACGATCAAACAATTTGGAAATTTTAAACGCCAGGATCAGTGATGGATTGTACCTACCTTTTTCCAGAGAGATTATCGTCTGACGAGATACTTCCAAGCTTTCAGAGAGCTCATCTTGGGTGAGATCCATTTCCATACGGATTTCCCGTATCAAGTTTTTCACTCTGCAACTCGCCTCCATTTCCGTAAAACTAGTTCTAGATAGAATCACTTTGAGTAAAGGTAACTTTACGTAAAGCATACTTTACTATTTTTCCAATGTCAAGCAACGTTTACATTTCATTCATTGAAAAACACTGTCTATTAAGAAGTACTTCTTTCTAAATAGACAGTGTCTTTACCGATTATTTTCATTTCAATACGATCCTTCTGAAATGACTATTCTCCAATCCGAAGTGAATCCCATCATTTATTCAGCTGCAGCAATTCTTCACATCGTTCATTCATCAGCTCTTCGTCCATTTTCATGCCAATCAAAATCACAATCGGCTTCCGATCTCCTGAAGCGGATACTGGAGTAAATTTGACTTTATTCGATGCATATTGGAAGCTTACCAACTGATCCGTTTCAGCCAATTGAAGATAACCTTTCCCGCGTAATATAGCTGGCGGCAATTGTTTGAACCATTTCGTAACTGCGTCTCGTTGAAAAGAAGGCAGATCTTCCAAAGTGATTGTCTGAACGGTGGAGTGATCATGGCGGTGTTCATGCTTAGGTACAGCAGAATCTCCAATAGGCAATGCTCCTACAGTTTTCTTCATAAGCGTATTTAAATCGACAGCACCATACGCACATTCAATCAGCTTCTTATGTTCTCCAGCAATTTTCAATACCTTTTGTTTCACCTTTTCCAGCTGTTTAGCGGATACAAGATCAGTTTTATTCAACAAAATCAAACTTCCGCAAACGAGCTGTTCCGTCATAAGTTTTCGGACTTCGGCAGAGCTGGTGAACACACTTTGGTATTCAGTATAATGACTTGCATCCACTACAGTAATGATCGACATTAGGTCGAATTGTTCGCGGTACGCATTGCTGAGCAATACTTCTTGAATTTCAAGAGGGTTCGCGACCCCTGTTCCTTCGATGAATAACACGTCGAGCGGTGAATCGTCCATTTCACGTATCAGTTCGTTCATTGTTTCTTTTAAATCCTCTTGAAGAGTGCAGCAAATGCAGCCATTCAGCAGTTCCACGACACGCTCGCTGTCAAAAAGATGTCCTTCCACGTTCGTTTCCCCGATTTCGTTCAAAATAATGCCTGGCTGCAATCCATTGCGCTTACAATGCTCGAGTAATTGGGTAAGGACCGTTGTTTTACCACTTCCTAAGAAACCGCTCAGTATAAATACAGGAACTTGTTTTTTCATCATGATTCTCCTTTCTCAATGGTTAAGACCTTCAGCTTAATTTGTTCTATATACGTACGGCTCTTCCGGTTCTCCAATTGGTGTGATTTTCTTCACTTTCAGAACGGGAATGGTCTTTTTAAGAGGCTGGTAGTAAATCGAGTCAAGCTTGCCTTCCACTTCAATCCATTCATCATTCTCAAATGTTTCACCTTTCGGCAGATCCAGTAGCATCCCGAATACGCCGGAATCCGCCACACAGTGAATCATACCGAAGCGGAATAAGAAGATGTCATCTGTTTCTTCATCTTTAAATGTAAAGCCTTTAAAGCCAATTGTTTTCCCCATGAAGTATCCTGGATTTTTGTAGATTGTCTCCATTCCAAGTAAATAATCTTCATCATTTAGAAGAATAGGATCTCGATTTGCGAACTGTCCCATTGCTTCGTCCATGAGTTCTTCATACCCGTCTTGCCCGTAAAAAATACTCGTATCCGGCGCCAGGAACTGGTGGAACCCATTTGGGTCTGCATCTTCTCCAAACATATCAAAGTTAAATCCTTTCGCAGCGACAATACTCGAGTCCAGCGTCGCGATTGGCAGCACTAATGCGGTGACAATCGGGAAAATTAAGATTGGGTACGCAATATACCGTTTCCATGACTTTTTCTCTTCTGCGTGGTCCATTCCGCAATCACAAATGTCTTTGAATTCATCCTCATTACTTTCTTCTTTCCATGCAAAATAGCATTGGGCAATTAAAAAGAGCAGGAATACGAAAATCGCGATAAACGATAGAAATGAGTATTTCAAGTTAATGTATTTTGAAATATTTCCGGTTACATGCAAATAGAAAAACAGATAGGTGTATCCAAGCAAAATCCAAATGCGTGTCATTGGTTCATCTCGCTCCTTTCTTTGCAATCTACTCGTTCACTACAATTGTAAAACTGTAATAATCATCGATCCTATGAATACGAATGCGGCAGTATAGATGAATAAGTAAAAGACGAACTTCGTTTTGAATACGCCAAGCATCATCATTGTATTTTTAATATCAAATTTCGCGCCAAATACTAAGAATGCGATCAGCGCACCTGTTGAAAATGTACTTCTGAAAGAAGCTGCAACAAACGCATCTGCGGATGAGCATAGTGACAATATGAAGGCCAAAGCCATCATTACAAGTGATGCAGATACATCTCCGTTTCCGATTGACGTAAGGACAGACGTTTTCAAATACGTTTGCATGAATGCAGCAATCATAGCACCTGCGACTAAGTATTTTCCTACAGAGAAAAACTCGTCAATCATATGCTTAATTGTCCCGAGTACCTTGTTTTTCGCAGTACTGTTTTCAGGCATTTTTCGTGACTGTAGCGTATGTTTCAGCTGAGAAGTACCTTTGAATTGGTACGATAATATCAGGCCGACAAGTAATGCGACAGCAAACGAGAGTCCGCCGCGCAAGACGACCATCTTCCAGCTGTTGCCGAAAGCGACGTACGTGGAAAAGAGCACGACGGGGTTAATGACTGGCCCGGTTAGCATGAATGCGACTGCGGCATGCAGCGGAACTCCTTTTGCCATTAACCTCTGGGTGACTGGAATTATCCCGCATTCACACGCTGGGAAAACGGCTCCAAGTGAAGTAGCCGTCAAAACGGAAAGAAACCGGTTTTCTGGAATCAGTTTAGCGAGCATTTCATCCGTTACCCAAAGCTGAATTAAGGCCGAAATGATGACTGCCAGTAAAATGAATGGTAAAGCTTCGATCAGAATACTGATAAAAATGGTATTGAACTGTAAAAATAATTGGGTATTCATTGCGGTTGCTCCCTGTAAAAAAGATAGCGCACCCCGCTCATAGTCTGTATGGGCAGCAGATTGCCTCGTTCCGGAATAATACATGAAGAAACTTCTTTACTATAAAAAACGAAGTATAAAACGGCACGATCATAAAGAAGGCTTCTTGCCAGTGAATTAGATTTTTTCATTTTATCAAACAAATTAGCAGGTTGGAAGCACCAGCCATCTGATGAAACATCACCTGAACAATGAATCACTATTCATTTACATTGTGAAACGTGTATACTATAGGAAAAGGATAGGAGTGGATAATTGTGAGGACATATAAATTAACGGCATATGAAAAGACTGGAAAAATGATTGCAGATGAAACGTTTACTGCTGAAACAGACGACGCAGCAAAAGTAATTGGGCAATCTTTATTGGAAAAGCAAAGCTTGGTCGACCAGACACATCGCCTCGCTTCACCTGCTGGTAAACTGCTATTATTTCATGTTTAAAGCGTTTTCCTGTACAGTGTGCTATTCTGAAAATAATCAGATAGGAGGCGCATACGATGAAGATTGCTTTAATAGCCCACGATGAAAAGAAAGACGAAATGGTTAACTTCACGATTGCCTATGAATCCATATTTGAAAACTTTACGCTTTATGCGACTGGAACTACCGGAAAACGAATTATGGAAGAAACGAATCTTCAAGTGAACCGTATGAATTCAGGACCGCTTGGCGGCGATCAGCAAATTGGTGCGATGATTGCTACAGGGGAGCTCGACCTTATCTTGTTTTTCCGTGATCCACTGACTGCGCAGCCTCATGAACCGGACGTCAGTGCTCTATTGCGCCTTTGCGATGTATACGGCATTCCGCTCGCAACGAACATTGCAACAGCTGAACTGCTCATCCGATCGATTGAAAAAGGCTATTTTCAATGGCGCGGTACTGCAAATAAATACAAACAAAAGACGCTTACCCGCTTTGACCGCGGATAAGCGTCTTTTTCTAATTTACAGATAGGTTTTAATGGCCCGCTGCAGCGTCCCCAATGTTTTCGTGTCACCGTCCAATCGGATCCCAAGCGTTGCCATTTTACGGACGACATCTGGACGCAGTCCCGTAATGACTGTCTGGCACCCCATCAGTTTCGTGCTCTCAATGACTTTACTTAAATTATCTATGACCTCATGTTCCATATCCGAAATTCCAGAAAGATCGAGAATGAGCGTCTGAATGTGATAATTGCTAATTTCATTTAACACTTTTTCTTGAATTATAGTCGTTCTATAATAATCGAGCATTCCGATTAACGGCAATATACTCGTTGTTGGCGTGATAGGAATAATTGGAACAGACAAGTTTTCCACAAGATTCTTTTGAGTTTTAATCTCCTGATCTTTGTAAGAAGAGTAACTGATGAAAAATTCATTCAAAAAATGATCAAGGCGCGAATTGATTTTCTTTTCGAGAACAAAGAATTCGTTAAATGAAAGCTCTTCTTTTTTCGTTTGTATGTACTCTTTTATAAAGTCCCATAGCGTACGGCGAATTGCGGAAACCCACTCCAATTTGAACGCAAGTGTTAGAGAATGTTTCGCCCACGCCACCCCTTCAACATTAGCAAAAGACTCCAGTTCATCTTTCCTTGCTTCAATTACAAAGGCAACAAGTTTATGTGCATTTTCTATTAAGTCAATATTACCGATACGAAGTATTTCTTCGATTTTATCATTGACGGTTGCCGCCTGTATTAAGAGTTCACGCTCAAACTCATCCCTATTTTCTATCATAAACTGTTTAACTCTTGGACTCACATGGTCACTTGACATGTTGTTGCCTCCTTCATCGACTTAAATTACATAAACAATTTTATTATTTCCCTTTTTTTGCGTATTTAAACCTATTTCATGAGTTTTGCGTCAAAAGTAAAACCGGCGATCTTCTATTTGAGATGCCGGTTTTGTTCGATTAGTTCCCCGTAAATTGCGGCTGTCGTTTCTCGACAAAAGCTTGGATGCCTTCTAAATGATCAGTCGTGTTTCGCATCGTTACTTGTGATTCGCTTTCCAATTGCAATACGTGCTCGAGCTCTGTGCGTTTGCTTTCATGCAAAATTCTTTTTGAGGCAATCATTGCTGTTATCGGCGATCTGAGTAAACCTTGAGCAATCTGAGTTGCGGCTTCTTCAGAGTTCCCGTTTGGAACGAGTTCATCGACAAGACCCGCTGCTTTTGCTGTCTTTCCATCTATGACTTCCCCGCCCCAAATCATTTTCTTAGCATTGGTTGTTCCAATACGTTCTTTTAGGAAGAAATGTCCGCCGCCGTCAGGTACGAGTCCGATGCCAATAAAGTTCATCGCCAGTTTGCTGTCTTCCTCAGCAACCAGAACGTCACAGCCAAGTGCCAGACTGAAACCAAGTCCTGCAGCTGAACCATGAATAGCAGCTATCGTAATTTGCGGCAGCAAGTAGAGCGTCTTCGCCAGGCGCGTAATATGCTGCATGACAGCGCCCATATCCATCGGTGACTCCGGATCGATCATCTTTTTAATGTCACCGCCTGCTGAGAACGTCCGGCCCGCTCCTTTAATAAGCAGCACCTGAATTGCACGATCCCCATTCAGCTCTTCAAATGCATCCGCCAGTTCTTTCATCATCACATCGTCCATTGCATTCATGGAGCTCGGCCGATTCAGTGTCAGTGTCGCGATCCTGTCGTCCTTCTTAAGTTCTATTGTTTGATACATAAAAACTCCCCTTTTCCCTATTAGATTATCTGCTAATAAAAATGAATAACCATTCAGTACCTAATTCGGGGTAAAGGTGAAAACTCCTTTATTTTGAAACGGGTTGCGGGAAAATCTCATCCAGCAACTCTAATTTTCTTTCGATCGATTCTTGGTACGACAATATATAAGCGGCTGGATCTTTTGGATTGTGGAATTGTGTAATCCGGCCAGTCTTCGGATCCCGGAACTTGCTAGAGGCACCGCACCCAATACCGATAATGGTCTGCACTTCCTCCATTATCATAATGTTGTAGATGCTTTCTTCGCCTGGCTTTGAATAGCCGACGTTCTCGAGATTTCCGAGAATATTTTTCTGGCGATATAAATAATACGGGACATATCCATTTGCTTCGGTCCACTCTTCACCGAGCTTCATCATTTGCTCAGCAGTGGGGCGATCCGCCACTTCGTATTTCTTTTTGTTCCTTGTCATTTCAGAGGCACGTTTAAACGAAAGCGTATGGATGGTTAAGGACTCAGGCTGAAGTTTTTCAGTTTCCTGTAGCGAATGACTGAACTCTTCAATCCCTTCGTTTGGCAGTCCGATGATTAAATCCATATTAATGTTGTTCATGCCCATAGAACGGGATAGCTTAAATTTATCAATTGTCTCTTGAACGGTATGATGACGCCCGATTGCTTTCAGTGTTTCATCCGTATAAGATTGCGGATTCACACTTATGCGGTCGATTCCAAACTTTTTAAGAACATCGATTTTTGCAGGCGTGATCGTATCCGGACGACCCGCTTCTACCGTCACTTCTCTCACTTCTTTCATGAAAGGGAATGACTCCACCATCACTTGATACAACGCATCCATTTCTTCAGCTTCAATTGAAGTCGGAGTGCCTCCCCCAAAATAGATGGTCGTCACTTTAACATTCCGTTCAGTCAGCCATTCTCCCAGTTGCCGAATTTCTTCATGCAAGCCATCTAAAAATGTTTCAACACGACCGCTTTTCCGATGAATTGCATACGCTGGAAACGTACAGTACGCACATTTAGTCGGGCAAAAAGGAATTCCAATATAAATACTTACCTCGTCTTGAACCCGGTATAGATCAGGAACAGCCGTCAGTTGCACGTCTGCAATCGTTTCAAGCAAGTCCACTTTTCTCGCTGACACGCGGTGTTTGTCCATTAACAGCTTTTTAACAGACTCTGCGCTATGACCTTCTTGGCGATATTTATGGTAAAGTTTCGTCGGCCGGATGCCCGTCAATATGCCCCACTCCTGGTTCATCCCCGTAAAGGATTCCAGAACTTCCAATAATACATGTGAATAGAGCCGTTTCCATTGCCGGTTCTGCTCTTTCTCATTGCCGCCTTCAGATATCTCTGTGAACTCCGCATGATAGGTCTTTTCTTGAACCGTCAGTTCCGCTGTAACGACCAGCTGGTCACCTTCCTGACGCTCTTGGAATCGTAAACCGAGCGCACCCGATTCTTCCTTCTTGCTAATTTTAGTTTCTTCAAAAAACAAATTTGCCAGGTGGATGAACATCCGTACCCAGTCTTCTTTAAAATCGCCGTGAAGCGCGATAGTTTGCATAGCTCGCCCAACTTTCTTATGGATCTAAATGATCCGATTGTCTGTGATACTCAGTATAACAAACCGGCAAAAGAAAAAACCAGCCGCATTAGGCTGGTTTGGTGTCAATTCATTGTCTCGTACAGTTCTTGAACCGGTTTCATCAAAACCCGGTTAATTTCTTCGATGACTCCGCTTAGCTTCATTTCTGCTTCTAGCATTGCCATGATTTTTGGATTTTGCTGTGAAAGTTGAGCTGTCTTTTGAGCATGCTCCAATTCGTCCGGCTGAATTTCTTCGCCTGCCATTTGTTTTTGTTGCAGTGTCACTTGAATTTCACGGAAGTTACGGAACATTTCCAAGGCTTCAGAATCCGCCTTTACGTTTTCAATCGCCTCTTTAACTGCTATGAATTCATCTGTCGTGCGTAATGATCCTTCTAACTTATTAATGTCATCATAAATATTAACTGCCATGTGAAATTCCCCCTAAGTAAGATTTGTAAAGTATACAATGAGTCCTTGCACAATTCCAATCATACCACCTAATAGTGCACCAAGGACGGTAATCATTTTAAATTCACGCTTTGAGATGCCAAGAACGAGATCTTCCAGTACAGAAACCGGGAATGTATCGACTTGTTCTTTAACGATTTGATCCAATTTCAATCGTTTTAAGGAATGTTCCAGTTGAATCTCCGCTTGTGTAAAAGCGAACTTAATGACTTTTGGCGTCAAGTTGACTGCAGTCCATTCAGCGCCTGTCGGCCAATAATCCTGAATCGGTTTTGCGAGTCGATTAGCGACATCTAATTCTTTCAGTAGATAGTTTCGCAGCGAAATGCCAAGTCCATCCCAGTCAAATCCGCCTGCCAGTTCTTCCATCGGACGCTGCTTCAACTTGGTCCATTCTTTCGTTAGCATCGTTTCAATGAGTTGCGCAGTTCCTGGAGCGGAAATGAATTTCTTCGCTTCCCGCTGGACTTTTTCCACGAGTGAATTCGAGTCTCCGAAAAACATTTTGACCATTCCGCCAAGTGTCCCTTTAGACTCGAGGAAATCTGTAATCAATCGCTGAAACATGACTTTTCCTTCATAAGAATCTACAAATTGATCCGCCCGGGTCAATACATAAGAAGTTACGGCCGGAATATGTGTTTCTGCTTCCAGCAGCCACTTTTCAGGAACTTTCTCTTCCACAGTTCCTGATAGGATGGCCTGTTTTGCTGCGTCAAATCGAGCGTCAATGAGCGCGCTTGTTTTCCGTTCCAGAACAAGCTCTAAATCTGAAACTCCTGCCAGTTCAAGCCATTCAACTATTGTTCTCTCCGAATTGAAAATTTCTTTCTCCAATCGGATTTGAACGAATTGTTCCGCTTTATCTGCCATGTCAGGCGTCAACAAACGCTTTCGAAATGTATCCGGAGTGAGTAAATAATTCGTTACGGTACGGCCGAGCTGTACTGCAAGTTCATCACGTCGTTTCGGGATGAGTCCCGGGGTAAATGGAATCCGCCAACTGCCAATATATTTTGCCTCGTGAGGTCGAAATAACATCTTAATAGCCAAGTGGTTCGTGAAGCCCCCGATTACTGCTCCGATGAGTGCCATGAACAAAATAACCCATATAAATTCCAATCGCTTCACCTTTTCCTGTTCGATTTCTTTCATCTTATAACAGAACAGCATGCTTCACCAACTAATTAGGCTGTCAGTTGTGTACAGTTATTCGGCTGATTTTGTTTTGAAAATCCAGTATGATAAACAGTAGATACGTGAAACGATGAACGAAAGGATGATTCCGTGGAAAGAACAGTACAAGATGCACTCGGCAGATCTGTCACCTATACCTATCCCCCGAAACGAATTATATCCTTATGTCCCAGCATCACTGACACCTTATTTGCGTTAGATTTGCAAGATGAGATCGTGGGAAGAACACGTTTTTGCATCCATCCCTCTCCAGCGGTATTGGACGTTAAAGCTGTTGCCGGCACAAAGGACATTAAAATGGATGCAATTTTGCAGCTTAAACCGGACCTGATTATTGCCGAGAAAGAAGAAAATACAAAGGAAATCGTCGAAGCGCTTGAGCAGCACCTCCCAGTTTACGTTGCAGAAGTACAATGCGTGCAAGAGGCGTATACAATGATTGAAGATATTGGAGATGTCACCAATCGCCGACTAGAAGCCGAGAGCTTAAACACTGCGATTCAGGAGGGATTTAAGTCTCTTCAAGGTTTGACCTCAGGCAGTGCAGTGTATGTCATTTGGAAAAAGCCATACATGGCCGCTGGCCGCACAACCTATATCGATTCATTGCTAAAAACGCTTGGATTTACGAATCCAATCACCGAATTTCCTGGAAGGTACCCAGAACTTACGACTCATGATTTTCAATCAGCAAATCCCGACTTGGTACTTTTAGCTTCGGAACCATATCCTTTCAAAGAGAAGCATGTCCCAGAATTTCAGGAGATGCTGCCAAATGCGACAATTTTACCGATTGACGGGGAGATGTTTTGGTATGGACCAAGAATGATTGAGGCTGCCGCTTACTTCAAGAAACGGCTTAGTGAAGCGTTTTGATGAAGGCGAAAAAACTTTTCTAATTTTCCCATTAATTACTACACGGCAATATATTTACACAAATCGTGTTTAGTGCTATAGTTGTCCTATCGACATACCTTTTATCACGGGAACCGAAATTCCGACAGGGCTTTTAGTAACGAACTCTTCTGTTTCCATTGATACTCTGTCGAATGACATTTTGACAGTGCGCTGTCTTTCAAACTTTGCATTTCTGATTGGCCTCAGGAATTCATTTAGCATCATATACATACAAAACCACCTTCCGCATTTTTGCGAAGGGTGGTTTTGTCAGTTTAAGGGAGCGCATTATAAATCGTGGACATTCGGATTGCGTGCTCCATTTCGTCATGAAGTGCGATGAACAAAGGATTGTATGCTTCTTCAATAGGAATGGTTAACAACATTTCTTTATACGTTTCAATGTCCTCTAATTCATCTGCAAGAGCTTTTTGTACACATTGTTTTGCGTCATAGCATGGCACTGGACGCTTCGGATTAGGAACAAACGAACCTGTCAGCATATAATGGAGCTGTTGGAACATTTCGTAATGACTTTTCTCGTCTTCGTATGCATGCTGAACGAAGTCTTTCCACATCGGTTCTTTTAATTGATCATGCAGCGACTTGTAAAAAAAGTAGGCACGATATTCATCTTGAATGGCTTGTTTTAATTTTGAGACAAACACGTCTCGCCCTCCTAAATAGTTTACTTCAACTATATGCAGGATTGAATTGAATCATGAAAGGGGTTAATCATATGTTACAGCATTTTAGAGTACAGCCTATGTTTGAAGGCGGTCAGCTGCCGGGATGGACGTTTTCATTCCAACAGGGGGCTGAACGGTATACTGGCGATTATATGCCAGACGGAACCATTAAGTGGACAAATTCTGTCCCGAATGATGAGGAATCCGTAAAAAAAATGGTACACGAGCTGATGACCTTTCACGTTTATGAATAACGATCTCTTTTTCGCACAGACTATCTGTATTAATTAACCTTGGAGGGAATGTGCATGGAAGAAAAGACTCCTGAACAATTGGCAAAAGAAAAACAGCAATTGTTCGCAGAAAACCAAAAAACAGAAAATGTGTTTGAGGACAAAGACCGTATGACCGATGAGCAAAATGCGTGGAAAGAAACGCAGCCTAAACGGATGTAGCTGTTTGTCCATAATGATCAATAAAAAGGACGATTCCAAGAGGTGTTTACCCCCTTTTGGAATCGTCCTTTTTAGTCTTCAGATAATTTTTGTTTGCCGATCACGACATAGTAATATATCGAAGAAACGACGTAGAGCGCTGCCGTGATACTGAATGCGATTGCATAGCCCCAGTAAAAACCTCGGGCAACAACGAGCCCTGTTGCAATGGGCGCCATGGATGCCCATCCCAGTTGAAAAACAGTTTGGTTCATTGAATTGGCAAGTCCTCTATACTTATCGGAAACAAGTTCCATCGCAACCGCACTTTGAATAGGATTCCCCGCATTCATAAGTGCTTGGCGAAGCAGAAATCCTAGAGACGCCAGCATAAGGGAATTTGTAAATGCCGTGAGAAGCAGAAAAGGAATTGAAAGCACTTGAAAAAGAATGAGCGCCTTCACTTTACCAATTCGCTTAACCAATAAGGGTCCAATCAGCGCTGCGACTGCTGTCATAGCAGAGCCAAGGGAAAGGATCAACCCGATATACGAATTGGACGCACTGAAACGATTGGCAAAGTATAAGTTCAAGTACGGTACTACGAGACCCGAACCGATTCCAATCAGCAAACCCGCGAACGAAAAGTGAAGGATGAGGATGAAGTTCTTTTTGAAACTTGTATCCATCCGTTCTTCAGGCTGCTTCGAAGTTGTTTCACGTACTTGTACGGGTATGGGCGGCTTGTCCTTTAAAGCGAATAGCGGCGGCAAGCCTAACGCAAATACTCCGGCACCAATATAAAGAGACCAGCGGATGGCATCGACTGCGCCCATATTGAAGAACAGCTGCAGCCCATCTGCCAGCAGCCCTCCCGCGAGGCTTCCGATTACTTGTGAAACCGTAATGAGCGCAAACTGGATGCTGAATAGCTTAATCCTTTCAGAAGGAGCTGAGTTTTCTGCAAGAAATGGAATTCCGGAAACTTGCACAAACGCCATAAACACACCAGTGAGTAAGGACACGAAGATAATAGGTTCTTCCATTACTGTCGCACTTCGCCAAAATAAAGTGATGACCGTAATCGCTGCCCCTCCTGTTATCATCCACTTGCGGCCGAATTTATCACTTAAAAATCCAGCTGGTACGAGCATAATCGCTGTTGCGAGCGCCGTCATGGAAATCACTTTCCCATTTACCGTTTCTGGCATGCCGAGTTCACGAATATACAAATTATACATAACCATAAAAACACCAAGCCCGATTTGAATGAAGACGTTGGCGAGCAGGAAGAATTTCACGTTTCGATTAAACGAAAGGATGGTCTTTTTCCAATCATGAATCAGGTTCAAGGGATGCCCTACTTTCTTTCATCAGATATTTCGTTACTCTAAATATATGGTTTTTTTAGAAGGTACGCAATCTTTTTTCGAGTTTTTTCAGTGAAACTCCTGATTCACTTACACTCCATTCCTGAACAGCAAAAAAGTCGAAGCACATTGGCTTCGACTTTTATTGGGTTTATACAGATATCCCGGATTGCAGCTTATACATTTGCGCGTATTGACCGTCGAGTTGTACCAATTCGTCATGTGTTCCGCTTTCAGCGATTTCCCCGCGATCCAACACAAGAATCTTGTCTGCATTTTTTATCGTAGAAAGTCTGTGTGCGATGATGAATGTCGTACGTCCTTTTTTCAATACATCCATTGCGTGCTGAATAATTTCTTCGGTCTCTGTATCGATATTGGATGTGGCTTCATCCAATATTAAAATTGCAGGATCGAACGCGAGCGCACGAGCAAACGAAATGAGCTGCCGCTGTCCGCTGGAAAGTGTGCTTCCTTTTTCAACAACGGGTTCCTCAATCCCTTTCGGTAAATGCTCAAGAACCCGTTCGCCGCCAACCGCTTCAAGTGATTGCTGAACTTTTTCTCTTGAGATACGCGCATCCCCAAGACTGATGTTGGATTCAACTGTCCCTGTGAACAAATAAGGATCCTGCAAAACGATGCCCATATGATTGCGGATCGTCTGGCGCGGCAAAGAAGTGATATCAACCCCATCAATCAGGATTTTTCCTTTCACAGGATCATAGAAACGGAATAATAAGTTCATGATTGAACTTTTTCCTGATCCCGTATGCCCGACAAGAGCAACTGTTTCCCCGCGCTTCGCTTCAAACTGAATATCTTTCAAGACATACTCCTCATCTTTGTAGGCAAACCATACATCTTCAAACGTCACATTTCCTTCGTAACGCTCCATTCGTTCATCACTTACTGGTTCTCCAGTCCGATCCATCAGCTGGAAGACCCGCTCTGCAGCGACTAACGAGTGTTCCAATCGCGCAAACTGGTTCACGATACCCGTTACTGGGTTAAACAGACGCGTAATGTAGTCAACAAATGCGTATAGTAATCCGACCGATACAACACTTTCCGTTGTAAATGAAGACCCGGCGAAATACCAGATGAAAATTACGAATGTCATTGAACGTATTGCATTCACCAGGTTATGGGACGTTGCCGCCTCCACTTTCAGTAACTTCGTCTGGTACTCATAATGCGTCGTATTCAGCTCTTCAAACTCATCTTCCATTTGCTTTTCTCGTCCAAATGCCTGGATGATCGTCATTCCGTTAATGGATTCATTGATCATCCCATTCATGTCACTGACTTTTGCACGGATGACGTGATTGACTTTGGAAGCAAATTTCCGATAAAGAATCATCCAGATGTAGAGTAATGGCAGGACAAATAACAAAATCGCTCCCATTTTAGGATCCAGACTGAACAATGCAATATAGATACCAATAATATACATACCGCTAATTGCGAATTGAGACACGACGGTTACGTACAAATGCCGGATGGCTTCTGTATCATTAGTTACACGCGCTACCACTTTACCGGCAGGCAAGTTATCAAAGTAGCTGATTGGCAGCGTCTGGATATGCTGATACAATTCATTTCTCATTTTTTGGACAATCCGGTTTGCTGTTGACTGCAGCATTAAATACTGACCGTATCTAAAGATTGCTGTAACTACAGCCAGGCCGAAGAAAATCGCAAGAAGTTTCGCAATCGGTTCAAAGTCAATTCCACCTGTTGCTGCACCTGCTATATGGTTATCAATAATTTGTTTCGCAATAATTGGTCCAAGCAAATCTGCTCCGACCGCAATCGCCAGAAGTGCCATGCCACCAATGAAATACCCTTTAAATTGCACCGCATAGTTCACTAACCGTTTACCTGTTGTCATTATTCTCCCCCTCCGATCTGCTGGCGGTCATACTGTTCTTTATACCAGCCGTTCATCGAGAGCAAGTCTTCATGGTTACCTTCTTCAGTCACGCGGCCATCCTCAAGGACAATAATCCAATCCGCATGTTGAATTGCTGATAATCGGTGCGTGGTGATGATTGTCGTTTTCCCGCTCCGCTCATTTTGGATGTTCTCAATAATCCGGGTCTCTGTTTTAGCATCGACTGCGGACAGGGAATCATCCAATACCAAGATCTCTGGATTTTTCACAATAGCACGGGCAATTGAAATTCGCTGCTTCTGACCGCCAGAAAGTGCAACGCCTTTTTCCCCAACGAGTGTTGCCAGCCCTTCAGGCAGCATCTCTAGATCTTTTTCAAAATGTGCCAGACGAATTGCTTCTGCAATATCATGATCATCCGCATCCGGTTTACCAAACAAAATGTTATCGCGAACCGAACGTGAGAACAGCACATGATCTTGTGGCACATAGCCAATCCAATTACGGACTTGTTCTTTCGTCATATCATCCAAACGATTCCCGTCAAAAGACAGCAAGCCTTCCCCGGCAGGATATTCGCGCAGCAGCTGTTTGACAAATGTCGTTTTCCCGCTGCCCGTTTTACCGACGATTCCCAATGTCTGGCCGCCGGATAACTTCACTCGAATATGATCCAAGTTTTTACGTCCTGACGTTGGATAAGAAAAACTTACATCCTCAAAACCAATCACTCCAGGACGGTTCATCTGAACAGGCATTGATGGATCACGGACATCTTCAATCGCATTCAACGTTTCTTGTACACGATCGAGTGATGCATTTCCACGCTGCATGACATTGATAAGTTCACCGATTGCAAACATCGGCCAAACAATCATTCCAAGGTAGACATTGAAGGTTACAAGTCCGCCTAATGACATTTCTTGAATTGAAACCAGATAAGCCCCATATCCAAGGCCAATCATATAGGAGAGGGATGTCATGATTTTTGAAATCGGGGTAAATAATGCGTCAATTCGTTCTACGTCCATATTTTTACGGTAGACGTCCTCCGTAGCTTCCTCAAAACGGTGTTCCTCTGCACGTTCTTGTACGTATGCACGTACTACTCGAACTCCTGCAACTGCTTCTAGAACGTCGTCATTCAAATCACCAAATGCCTTTTGTGCGGTGACGAACTTTAAATGGATTCGCTTCCCTAACACTTGCATCAAATACGCAAGAATTGGCAGCGGTAAAATCGCTGCAAGGGTGAGCTTCCAGGATACGAGAAACCCCATCATGACAATGAGAGTGGACAAATAGACGGTGGAGTCGATGAGTGTCATGATTCCAAATCCAGCAGTTTCCGAAATAGCCTGCAAATCATTCGTTGATCGCGCCATCAGATCTCCTGTTTTGTTTCTCTGATAAAACGACGGAGTCATTTTCAGAAAATGACGCATTAAATTCCCACGTAATTTCCGTTCAATTACATTGGCTCCTCCAAATAGCTGGTACTGCCAAACGTAATCTCCTATATATCCAATTACGATAATGAGCAGCATAATACCGATATATGTCCAAAGTAATTGAGCATTCATCGTATTCATGTGGATTCCATCGATTGCCTTTCCAATAATCCACGGCGGGATGATCGCTAAAATACTTGTCATAATGAGCAAAACTAGTGCAATTGTATAACGCTTTTTGTTCTCCTTAAAAAACCAGCTTAATTTCCCTAAAACCGAAAACATACGATATCTACGACCTTTCTTGGAGCAACTTCAGCTATCCGCCTTCAGGTGTCTCCTTTTTAAGCAATTTTATAGGTTGGATCGTTTCGTTTAACACATCTATAACTCCCCTTTCGTATTAGTTGTATATGCAACACGCTTTGCGTGAAAACACCATATTTTAGTGAACATAAAAAGACACACGTTCTCCTTTCAGAGACGAGTGTCTGAATGGGGAACGGTGCCCTGTTATCCAACGATTTTAGATTCACTCTGCTAGAATCGCGGTGCGAAGGGCCAAGCTTGAAATTGGGTGAATTTTTTCTTTGCACGATTGATCATGTTAAGCCCTCCTTTTCCTTTCGAGTTTCGAATAATATTAGATTATCACGCTCTTTTGAACATTGTCAATACTTTTTATGAAATCTTTTGAAAATTTCATAGGTTCTTACAGATGGTTCTTAAGGAAAAATTATTGTATTTCTCGCTTTAACCATTTATGATTAGTTCAACTACCTAATTTTAAACCACAGGAGGTGTACGCTTTGTTTCCCCCTTTACTGGCATGGAACAAAGCACCCATTTGGATATTCCCATACGCTTGGCAGCATTTGCTGCCTTGATCGCCCTCACTGCATTTTTTGTTGCAGCTGAGTTTGCAATAGTGAAAGTCAGAATGACACGAATCGAACAGCTAGCTTTAGCAGGCAGCAAAAAAGCGATAAATGCTAAACGTGTTGTAGATAATCTCGATGAATACTTGTCTGCCTGTCAGCTCGGAATTACGATTACCGCACTCGGACTCGGTATGCTTGGTGAACCGACCGTTGCGTTAATGCTTGAGCCTTTGTTTACTTATTTGCAGTTATCAACTAGCATGACAGTCTTCCTTTCTTTTTCTATCGCGCTTATTGTCGTGACGTTCCTTCATGTTGTCATTGGCGAGCTTGCTCCCAAAACGGTAGCGATTCAGAAAGCAGAAACGTTAACACTAGCACTTGCAAAACCACTCATCATCTTTTATCGCACGATGTATCCGTTCATTAAGATTTTAAATGGTTCAGCAAGATTAGTGACCCGATTATTTGGTTTACGGCCAATCCATGAAGCAGATGTAGCCCATACAGAAGAAGAATTGCGAATGATTTTGTCCGACAGTTTGAAAAGCGGGGAAATCAATCAATCCGAATACAAATATGTGAACAAAATATTTGAATTTGATGATCGGATTGCAAAAGAAATTATGGTTCCTCGAACGGAAATGATGACCATTGAAAAAGAAATGACCGCTGCTGAAATCTTCAACATGCCTGGCATCGAACAATTCACTCGATACCCTGTCATCGATGGGGACAAAGACCATGTCATTGGTCTCGTAAACATGAAGCATTTGCTTACAGCATATATTAAGAACCCTAAAAACGGAGAGTTGCCGGTCACTGCGTACATGCAGCCGATTATCCGTGTGATTGAAACGATGGCAATTGGAGATTTGCTGTTAAAAATTCAACGCGAGCGCATTCATATGGCAATTCTTATGGATGAATACGGCGGTACTTCCGGTTTAGTAACAATTGAAGACATATTGGAAGAAATCGTAGGAGAAATCCAAGACGAATTCGATAAAGACGAGTTACCGGATGTTCAAGTGGTTGGCGAAGGTCATTTCATCCTCGATGCAAAAATGTTATTAGATAACGTTAATAATACACTTGGCATTGACCTCGATGAAGAAGACATCGATACGATTGGCGGCTGGTTCATGTCGCAGCGTTTTGAAGCCATTCCCGGAGAAAAGATTATTGAACAAGGCTATGAATTTTCCGTCAAGGATGTAGAAGGTCATCACATTCTTTATCTAGAAGCTGAGAAGCTGGAAGATGAAGAGGCAGATTTGGAAGAAGAGATGGTCTAACCAAAATGAGACGATTCCATTTTAATTTGGAATCGTCTCTTTTTTATTGCTCGGGATTTTTTGAAAAGTAATCTACCCGGTAAATATCACGACGGCGATCTTTCAACTGTTTGACTGTCCCATCTTGACGCTGGCGTTTCAAAACTTCTAAGTCCACATCGCCGATCAGCACAGTTTCCAGATTTGCATTCGCTTCTCCGACGATGCCGTCTCTTGCAAATTCAAAGTCCGAAGGTGCGAAGATTGCGGATTGTGCATATTGGATATCCATATTAACGGCTTGCGGCAAGTTTCCGACCGTCCCTGAAATGACTGTATAAATTTGGTTTTCTACAGCACGTGCTTGAGCGCAATAGCGAACCCTCAAATAACCTTGACGGTCTTCAGTACAGAACGGGGTGAAGATAATGTTAGCGCCTTTTTCAGTTGCAATACGAGCAAGCTCAGGAAATTCGATATCGTAACAGACTTGAATCGCAATCTTACCGCAATCTGTGTCAAACACCCTTACTGAATCACCAGCACTGATTCCCCAGTATTTTTTCTCGTTCGGCGTGATGTGAATCTTATATTGTTTATCAATCGAACCATCCCGTCTAAAGAGGTAAGAGATATTGTAGATTTCCTCGTTCTCTTCTTCAACAAAGTGTGACCCACCAATAATATTCACATTATACCGAACCGCCAAGCTGTTAAACAGTTCGATATATTCTTCTGTGTACTCGGAAATCTTCCGCACAGACTGACTTGCTGATGGTTCATCCAAGAAGGACATCAGTTGAGTCGTAAAGATTTCAGGGAATACGACGAAATCGGAATTCGCATCAGCTGCAACATTTACAAAGTATTCCACTTGAGATGCTAATTCGTCAAAGCACGAAATTTTACGCATTAAATATTGAACCACACAAATCCGTACGGGGTAGCTCGTTTTGTAATGACGTTTCGATACGGCTTTATAGTCAATATTATTCCATTCCATTAGTGTTGCATACCGCTTGGACGCTTTATCATCCGGCAAATAGTTCGGGTTGATGCGCATCAGGGTGAAGTCATTCATCAGCTGGAACGTTAACACAGGATCGTAAATTCTATGTTTTGCGACTGAGTTTACGTATTCTCTTGGTGACATCTCATCTGAATGCTTATGGTAATTTGGAATTCGGCCGCCAATAATGATCGACTTCAAATTCATTTCACGAGCGAGTTCTTTACGAGCTTCATAAAGTCTTTCTCCGACTTTCATGCGTCTGAACTCAGGGTGAACCATTACTTCAATTCCATACAAGTTATATCCTTCAGGATTGTGGTTTGTTATGTAGCCATTATCGGAAATATCGTCCCATGTATGGCGGTCATCATATTCTGCAAAGTTCACAATCAGACTGGAGCATGAACCTATAATTTGTCCATCCAGTTCTGCAACGAATTGACCTTCTGGAAATACAGTCAGGTGACTCTTTAAATGTTCTGTTTCCCAGGGATCCATTCCAGGAAAACAAGCCTCTTGCATGGCAATTATTTCAGGGATGTCCGACATTTCCATTTGCCGAACGATCATGCTTATTTCAAATGATGATAAATCAAACTCTTCACTCAACACAAATCACCTCTCTACCTTAATTACCCTAAATTTTAAAGATTATGCCCAACAATAGCAAAAAAGTTGGTTTCCCTCTATAATAAGGAGTTGAAATCGCTGAGAGGAGCACTTGAAATGAACAAGCGTTTAGAAAACTTGTTACTGTTAATATGGACCGTTGCATTGGTTGCAACATTAGGCTCCTTATACTATTCAGAAGTTAAAGGATTCATCCCGTGTCTATATTGCTGGTATCAGCGTATTTTGATGTATCCCCTTGTTTTAATCGCCGGGATTGCACTCATCCAGAAGAACGGACGTATTGCGCTTACCACTGCGGCATTCAGCCTGATTGGCGTTTGCTTGTCGGCCTATCACTATGCAACCCAGAAGCTCAGCTTCTTCCAAGACCATGCAGGTACGTGCGGAGATGTCCCTTGCACAGCACAATACGTAAATTATTTAGGCTTCATCACCATCCCATTTATGGCGTTCGTTGCATTTGCTATGATTTTTATCGCCAGTGTGATTATGCTAAAACAATTGAAGGAGATGAAATAATCTATGAAGAAGCTATTAATTATTGGTGGAATTATCGTTGTATTTTTTGTTGCGATTTTCGCACTTACTACTGCCTCAAACAAATCGAAGCTCGCTGACAATCCTTATGGAACTGACGATTTAGAACCGTCTACTATCGACTTAATCGGCAATGAGAACTACGACAGCATTGTACTGCCTGATGCAGTATCCAAAAAGATTGAATCCGGTGAGCCTACTACCGTCTATTTCTTCCACCCGCAATGTCATTTCTGCATGGAGATGACCCCAGTCCTAATGCCGATTGCGAAAGAAGAAGGCGTTAAAGTCAACCAGTACAATATGCAAGAATTTGAAGATGAAGCTAAAGAAGCCTATGGCATTACAGAATGGCCAGCACTCGTCCAGTTTGAGAATGGCAAGGAAGTCGGCCGTCTCATTGGATCGCAGCCAGAAGAAAATATCCATGCATTCTTCAACGAGTATTACAGTAAGTGAGTAACGGAAAAGAGGACAAATTAATGACATCATTTACGTACACAGTAAAAAATTCTGACGGTACACTTGAACAATTATTGCGTGACGGCTGGCAAGCTGGAAAGAAAAATATTCACGAGTTGCGGATGGCGAATGCCGTGACAGATTCAGAAGGAGTCCCTGTAGTCTGGCGCACTCCTCTAACAGCAGGAACTGAGTTAACATTTCAATTACCTGAAGCCCATTCAGAATATGCACCAATAGGTGTACCTGGTGTGAAGATTCTCGTAGAAGATGATCACTTCCTGGCTGTTTTCAAACCTGATGGCATTGCCGTTCACCCGGACGGGACAAGTCGAGAAGCAACGATGATGAATGCTGTGATTGCCCACGTTCAAGCTGCAGGCGGTACGTATGCTGAGCATATTCAGCGTCTTGACAAAGGGACTTCAGGAATTGTGATTGTCGCGAAGCATCCCATGGCAAAAGCTATGTTCGATCGTATGATAGCATCGAACGAGATTACCCGACTTTATCACGCTGAAGTGGAAGGTCGCCTGAAGCGGTTGAAAGGCAGCGTCAATATGCCGATTGGCCGTGATCGACACCACCCAACGCGCCGGCGCATTTCAATGTCAGGTCAATCCGCCGTCACTCATTTCAAAGTGATTGAACGTAAAGAACAAACGACAATGATCGAAGCGACCCTCGACACAGGCCGTACACACCAAATCCGTGTTCACATGGCGCATTTAGGCCACCCGGTAGTGGGAGATAATTTGTATGAAGCATCAGCTCTTCCTGACGGCACGTATCGTCTCACTGCTGTTGAAACTTCCTTCATTCATCCATTTACGGGTGAAAAAATTGTCATCACTGCTTAACGAATAGACAAAAGCGGCATGGGAAGGCCCCATGCCGCTTTTTATTTTATCCAATTGTATCTGGGTCTGTACCTGTTCTTTCGTTACGGTTTAATTCATCAATCATTTTCATCTCTTCTGCAGTTAACACAAAATCACCAATTTGACTGTTTTCGAAAATTCGTTCGGGTGTAACCGATTTTGGAATGACGATTAAATCATTTTGCAGATGCCAGCGAATAATTACTTGCGCCGCCGTCTTGTGATGTGTTTTCCCGATTTCTCCTAGAACAGCATTATCCAAAAGCTTCCCTCGCGCAAGTGGCGACCAGGACGTGACGGCAATGTTATGCTCACTGCAGTAGTCCCGTAAAGGAACTTGTGTCAGCAAAGGGTGCAATTCTATTTGGTTAACCATTGGAGCAATATTCGCCGTTACAGAAAGTTTTTCAAGATGATGGATGTGGTGATTGGAAACACCCGGTACCCGAATCATCTTTTCTTCATACAACCGTTCAATAGCACGGTACGTTTCTGCAAATGTTTCGCTAACTGGCCAATGCGTCAAATAGAGGTCCAAATAGTCCAATCCTAATTTCTTTAAGGAAGATTCAAAAGCCCGTAATGTCTGATCATACCCTTGGTCAGTATTCCAAACCTTAGATGTGATGAAAAGCTCATCACGCGAAATCCCTGAAGTTCGGATTGCTTCTCCAGTTTCAGCCTCATTTTCATAAATCGCTGCTGTATCAACCGCCCGGTAACCATGCTCCAATGCATAAGAGATTGCTTCAACCGTTTGCTTGGAGTCCGTCATCTTATAAACACCTAGTCCAAAACGAGGCATATGTACGCCGTTCGCAAGCTGTTTGGTTTCTGAATAGGTAGCTGCCATAATAGTACCACTCCTTTATTTTCGAGTATTTCTTATTCTAATCATATCATTCGTCAGGAGTACTGAACACGAATACGCAATACAATTTGTCAGGCACTTGTCATATATTTTAAAGTGAGTCATTTCCTTTTTGTTGCGGTTCCGGTATAATGATGTTAGAACAACTGATTCAACAGGAGGGTATCTGATGAGACTAATTCTAATCATGGGTGTCTGCTTCGCATTCCTATCCGCAATCTTCACAGGCGGTTATGCTGACAAGCCAGGCAAAGTGAAAAAATAACAAAAAAAAGGATGCAGCTCAATTGAGCCGCATCCTTTTTTAGTGCAAACCAGGGTAACTTTGCTGGCGCAGCGCTTCGTATACAAGTATCGCTGCTGTATTAGACAGGTTCAAGGATCGTATGTGATCATTCATAGGAATTCGAAGACACGTATCTAAATGCGCTTCTGTCACCTCAGAAGGCAATCCAGTCGTTTCTTTCCCAAAGACAAAGAAGATTTCTTGATCAACAGCTGAAAAGTCGAAATCGGAGAAAGTCTTTGTCCCAAACTTAGTGATGAAATAGAATATCCCCTCAGGAAACTTCTCAAACAATTGATTGATATCCCCGTGATACGTAATATCAACATGTTCCCAATAATCCAGACCTGCCCGTTTCAACATTTTATCATCTGTTGAAAATCCAAGTGGTTCAATTAAATGCAGTTTTGCTCCAGTTCCTGCACAAGTTCGTGCAATATTGCCAGTGTTCGCTGGAATAAGCGGTTCAAAAAGTGCTACGTGTATCGGCATAATTCCACTCCTTCTATTCAGTTACAGCCATCTTCATGACTGCTTTTTTTATTTCCTCAACTACGGTCTCTTCTGTCTCTGTTTCTAATAACCGTTCAAGTGACAGCCGTCCAGTTTCGGATCCGATTTCTCCTATAGCCCAAGCGCATGTATGACGAATCATCGGCCGTGGATCCGTTTCTAGCAACTCCACTAAATCCGGGATTGCTGCTTCTTCTTTAAAATGCGCTAACGCTAAGATCGCATTGCGCTGAATAGGGTTTTTTCCTCGCCAAGAGCCTGACATATGACCAAAGGTTTCCTTAAATTGACGATTTGATAACTTTAATATCGGTTGAAGTAAAGGCTTTACGAGTTCTGCCTCAGGTACGAACGATTCTTGGTCCAAATTATATTTCCGCTTGTTTTTCGGACATACAGTTTGGCATGTATCACACCCATAGATGCGGTTCCCCACCTCTTTACGGAACTCTTCAGGGATAGGTTGCTTCGTTTGCGTCAAGAAAGCAATACAGCGCTGTGCATTCAATTGCCCCCCTTGTATCAAGGCACCTGTCGGACAAGCATCCAGACATAGTGTGCACTCCCCGCATTGATCCTCCATTGGGACATCCGGTTCAAAAGGTAAATTTGTAATCATTTCACCTAAATAGACATAGGAACCGAATTCCGGTGTAATAATGGAACAATTTTTCGCAGACCAGCCGATTCCTGCACGTTCTGCAACAGCCCGATCAGCCAGCTCTCCCGTATCTACCATAGAGCGTGTTTTCACTTCCGAAGAACGCTCATGTAAGTACTCTTCCAATAACGCTAATTTTTCGCGTAAGACCGTATGATAATCGGTTCCCCATGAGGCCCGGCAAAACATTCCGCGCCGCTCGCCTTTCTTCCCTTTCGGTGCATCCGTCATCTTGGAAGGATAGGCAACCGCAATGGAAATGATACTCTCTGCACGATCTAATAGTAAAGCAGGCTCTGTTCTTTTTTCAACGTCACTTTCTTCAAAACCTGATTGATAGCCAAGATCCTGCTGCCGCTTCAATCGATTTTTCAACTCCAAAAAAGGAGCTGCTGTTGTAAAGCCAATCTTATCAACACCAATTTCTGAAGCATATGCCACTAAGTCTTTTTGCAATTGAGCGATATTCACCATCTGCCACCTCCCTTATGATAAACTTGAGAAAAATATGAACAGGATGATTTTATGAAATTCTATCTAGAACCTTCAATAGTTGATACTGTTCCTGATTTCAAAGTAGCCATCATCCATTATAACAGGACAACCGTATCTGATTCCCCCCAAATGTTAAAAGGAAGACTTCAATTATTTCAAGAACAACTCTTCTTTGAACTGGAAGAACGTTCTTTTGATGAGATCGCCGGAATCCGGGAATGGCGCAATGTTTGGAAGGCACTTGGTGCTGATCCTGCCCGCTATCGCCCCTCAGTTGAAGCATTATATCGACGCATCAGTAAACAAGCTTACATGGAAAGTCATTCGAGTGCAATTGACTTGAATACCTTGTTTAGCCTTCAATACGGAATTCCTTCCGGTATGTATAACTTAGAAACATTAACTGGCGATATACGTGTAACGAAAGGACATGCAGAAGATGGATACGATGGATTAAACGGCAGATTCAATTCATTACATAACATTCCAATCCTAAAAGACGGATACAGTCCTTTCGGCAGTCCCTATGCAGACTCTGTCCGGAGCGCAATCACTGAAGAGACAACAGAAATACTACATGTATTATTCCTGCGTCCTGAGATGAGTCTAGATGAAGCACAACGCCTTGTAAAAGCATGCGGGACGATGTTTACCAGCATTAATGGGGGTGAAGCTGCATCCGCTATTTTATGTGCTGAGAACCTTTCTATAGAGGTTGCAGACTTACCGCCCCGAGAGGATGCTAATTATTAACTTCTTTAAAACCTATTATAATAGTGTTAGGTTGGAAACCCGCAGATCTACAGAGTGCGGGTTTTTTGCATGGCATGCACGAACCCATTGAGGACCTGATATCAATGTAGATTCTTAAAAATAGACAACAACAAAAAAAGAACAACCGAAGTTGTCCTTTTCTGAGATACCCGAGGCCGGACTTGAACCGGCACGCCTTGCGGCATCGCATTTTGAGTGCGACGTGTCTGCCATTCCACCACTCGGGCAAACTAGTAAAATAAAATAAACGGAAACCATATATTGGAGGCGGCAACCGGAATCGAACCGGTGGTAAGGGTGTTGCAGACCCGTGCCTTACCGCTTGGCTATGCCGCCGTAGAAAAATGGAGCGGAAGACGGGATTCGAACCCGCGACCCCGACCTTGGCAAGGTCGTATTCTACCACTGAACTACTTCCGCTAATAACTGGGGTAGCTGGATTCGAACCAACGAGTGACGGAGTCAAAGTCCGTTGCCTTACCGCTTGGCTATACCCCAAAAATAAAAAAGGGGCGGCTGAGGGGAATTGAACCCCCGAGTGCCGGAATCACAATCCGGTGCGTTAACCACTTCGCCACAACCGCCATAATAATAAGATGTTTCAAGTCAAGAGACAAGTAAGATAAATGGCAGGGGCAGTAGGAATCGAACCCACACCAAAGGTTTTGGAGACCTCTATTCTACCGTTAAACTATGCCCCTGTAAAGAATGGTGGTGGGGGACGGATTCGAACCGCCGAACCCGGAGGGAGCGGATTTACAGTCCGCCGCGTTTAGCCACTTCGCTACCCCACCATAGGGAATTTCATGGTGCCGGCGAAAGGAATTGAACCCTCAACCTACTGATTACAAGTCAGTTGCTCTACCAATTGAGCTACACCGGCATATAAGATGGCTCAGGACGGAATCGAACCGCCGACACAAGGATTTTCAGTCCTTTGCTCTACCGACTGAGCTACTGAGCCATATTGTTTTCAAAGAAAATGGCGGTCCCGACCGGGATCGAACCGGCGATCTCCTGCGTGACAGGCAGGCATGTTAACCGCTACACCACGGGACCATTTGGTTGCGGGGACAGGATTTGAACCTGTGACCTTCGGGTTATGAG
>JARIBI010000004.1 GCA_029257435.1 Sporosarcina sp.
TAATTCAGATTGAATAGTTGACATGAATTAAGAGGTGCGATATTATTACTATGAATTCGAGATAAATGAATTCGAGATAGAGGAGAATTTCAATGAAACTGGATGACAATGAAGGATATGAAGAAGAAGTATCGTTAAAATTATTCGTTGTACTAACTCGAGCGCTTCAATCTGTAAAAGTTCGTGTAGAAGACGATATTCGTAAATCAGATTTAAATCCAACAGAGTTTGCTGTATTGGAAATGATTTATAGCAAAGGGGACCAGCCAATCCAGAAAATTGGTGAAAAGGTTCTGATTGCTAGTAGTAGTATCACTTACGTAGTAGATAAACTAGAAAAAAAACAGTTGTTAAAAAGAGTACCTTGTCCAAAAGACCGACGTGTCACGCACGCCTCGATAACTGCTGAGGGAAAAAAATTAATGGATACCCTTTTTCCAGCTCATAAGGCGGCAATTCGTGATATCTTTAAAGGATTGACGATAGAAGAGAAAGAGCATATGATCGAGCAATTGAAGAAATTAGGCATGTACGCACGTGACATGTAATTTTTTCTACCTAATATCTCGAATTCGTATTATATGAATTAAACATAAAAGGAGATTATACACATGACAAACAGCTTATTAGGAATTCATCACGTAACAGCTATGACAGATAATGCAATGAGAAACTACAAATTTTTTACAGAAGTATTAGGGATGAGATTGGTTAAGAAAACAGTAAACCAAGATGACATTCATACGTATCACACATTCTTTGCTGATGATGTAGGTTCTCCAGGAACAGACATGACGTTCTTCGATTTCCCTAACAACCCAAAAGGCACACCTGGAACAAACTCAATTTCTAGAACAGGGCTACGGGTGCCGAACGACGCTGCGTTGGCGTATTACTTGGAACGTTTCGCAGAGTTTGGAATAGAAAACGACGGCATTCAAGAGGTATTCGGAAAAAAAGTATTGCCGTTCCAGGAATCTGATGGACAGAAGTATCAATTGTTCTCTGATGAGCATAACAAAGGGGTAGCACCAGGAACGCCTTGGAAGAATGGACCAGTACCTGAAGACAAAGCGATTTATGGGTTGGGACCCATTGAAATTACGGTAAGCTATTTTGAAGATTTTCAAAAAATGCTGACTGAAGTCTATGGCATGAAACCAATTATTGAAGAAAAAGACGTCACGCTCTTTGAAGTTGGAGACGGTGGAAATGGCGGACAAGTCATTTTGAGAAAAGACGATGCGACCCAAGGACGTCAAGGATATGGACAAGTCCATCACGTTTCGTTCAGAGTGAAAGACCACGAGGCAATTGCGAAATGGGAAGCGAAATACAACGAGCTCGGCCTTCAACACTCCGGTCTTGTCGATCGTTTCTACTTTGAAGCACTCTATACACGTGTCGGTCATATTTTAATAGAGCTCTCAACGGATGGTCCTGGATTTATGGAAGATGAGCCATATGAAACTTTAGGCGAAAAACTATCGATTCCCCCATTCCTTGAACCAAAACGTGACGAGATTGAATCACAGATTCGCCCGTTTAATACAAAACGCTCAAAATAATTGAAAGGGGATCTTTAAATGGAAGCGATTCAACGAATTCACCACATTTCAGCTATTGTAGGAGATCCAAATGAAAACGTAAGATTTTATAGAGATGTGTTACGACTTCGTCTCATTAAGCAAACCGTTAATTTTGATGACCCTGGCGTTTACCATCTGTACTTTGGAGATCATGCTGTCACGCCTGGAACCGTCATTACCTTCTTCCCTTGGACGAACAACAACCAAGGTAGAAAAGGAAGCGGTCAGGTCGGACGAATTGCTTTTAGAGTACCTCAAGGAAGTCTGAACCATTGGCAAGAGCACTTAACCTCTAAGGATATTCAAGTGGAGAGTACTCAGTTATTCGGGAAAGATACGTTGGAATTTACAGATATTCACGGTCTGGACTTAGCAATAGTTGAAGGGGAAGAGACCGCTGTTAATCAGGATATACTAGGGTTCCATGGTTCGGTGCTCCTGTCCGGCAATCCAGAAGGTACTAAAGAGTTACTCACCGGTCGAATGGGATTAACGGAATTGGAAAGTGACGATCAGAATTTGCACTTTGAAACGGTAGGAAAAGAAAAACATCATATTATTACGTTGAATCCACCTCAGCCAGCAGGACGATTTGGTATTGGGACTGTCCATCATATCGCATGGGCAGTGCCAGATGAGGACACATTGAAAAAGTGGCAGTCTGCGCTTCAAGAAGACGGGTTTGGCGTAACTGTTGTAAAAGATCGAAATTACTTCAACTCCATTTATATGAGTGAAAAAGGACATGTTGTTTTTGAGTTTGCCACAATTGGTCCAGGCTTCGATGTGGATGAAGACATAGATTCACTGGGTACTGCACTGAAGTTGCCTAAACAATATGAGCATAAAAGACAGGAGTATGAAACATTGCTCCCACGACTGGACGTGTAATCTATGCCAAGCATGTTGAATTTCTCACCTGAGCAACTAACAGCGAAGGAAAAGAAAAAGTTTCTAATTGGTTCAGTCATCCCACGACCGATTGCCTTGGTTACAACAAAGTCCAACGATGGCATCTTCAATATTGCTCCGTTTAGCTATTTCAACATTATCACTTATGATCCTCCGATGCTTTCCATTGCTGTACAGCGTGTAGAAGGTGAATCTAAGGATACTGCACGCAATCTGTATGAGAATAAAGAAGCTGTTATACAGATTGTGGATGTAGACAATGTTGAAAATGCAAACGCAACTTCAGCTCCACTCGGACCTTGTGAAAGTGAACTGGAGGTATCTAGTTTTACAACCGTTGAATCTAAAGCCGTTCGTGTTCCAGGGCTCAATGAAACGAAAGTTAGGTTTGAAACAGAACTGTATGATTCGTTAGTGATTTACAATGAGAACGAAGTCGCGACGACAGATGTTTTGTTACTACAAGTGAAACATTATCATATAGAAGAAGAAATCTACCACAACGGGTATATCGATCCATTAAAATTACGTGCTGTCAGTAGACTTGCAGGAAGTGATTATGCAGAAATCGGTCGGATGTTTAAAATCGAACGACCTAGTAACTAAACAGAAAGGGTTGACGTGTCTTGCATTATATCTATAAGGAAAATAAAAAAGGTGCTCCGGTATTTGTATTGCTACATGGTACAGGAGGAACTGAAACCGATTTAGTTTCCCTTGCTGAATTATTGAATCCCGAATACAACATGTTGGGCATTCGAGGAAACGTACAAGAAAATGGCATGAATCGATATTTTAAACGCCATGGAGAAGGACAATATGACTGGAAAGACCTCGAGTTTCGTGGGAATGAGTTATATGAGTTCATTGTAAAAAAATCAAAAGAACATAATTTTGCATTAGAAGATACGGTACTCGTTGGGTTTTCAAATGGGTCAAACATCGCGATTCAAATGATGCTTACACACCCAAGTTCGTTCAAGAAAGCTGCGTTATTTGCACCGTTGTATCCAGCAGATGTAGTAGAAAAGCAAGATTTCAGCACGACGGATGTCTTCTTATCACTTGGAAAAGGGGATCCCATTGTGCCAGAGTCAGAAAGCACACGAGTGATTCAACTATTTGAAGACAGAGGTGCGCAGGTAACGACAGCATGGGTGAATGGGCATAGCCTCACACAAGAAGTTGCGTTACAAGCAAGAGAATGGATAAACAAGTAATTTTAAATAAATCGCTCTGAACCAGCGGCAACAGAACGTCTACAAAACTTGTACGGCATTAATAGTGAACTGTATTCTCGGAAGATGCAGATATATCTTTGAATATGAATAATTTGTCTGGTGAAGGGTATACCTTTCTAATAGAACGCAGGAATTTTGAAGATCCAATCAAGAGATATCTTTAAGAAAAGTAGAGGAGAATGAAAACATGAAAAATGTAAAAGTAGCTGTTATTTTTTACAGCATGGGTGGAACAAATTTTCAAATGGCAAAATGGTCAAAAGAAGCTGCAGAAGTTGCGGGTGCAGAAGTAAGATTGCTGAAAGTTGAAGAACTTGCACCACAAGCAGCAATTGATGGCAACGACAGATGGAAAGCGACTGTTGACGCAACAAAAGACGTACCTGTCGCAACTTCATCAGATATCGAATGGGCAGATGCTATTATCTTTAATGTGCCAACTCGTTTTGGAAATATGCCATCTCAGATGAAGCAATTCATCGACATGCAAGGAGGCATTTGGTCTCAAGGCAAGACGATTAATAAGGTAGTGAGTGCCACTTCAAGTGCGCAAAATCCACATGGCGGACAAGAAGCTACCATTCTAAGCTTGTATACATCTATGATGCACTGGGGAGCCATCATTGTTCCACCGGGATATAGTGATGCATCTGTATTCGGTGCAGGTGGTAACCCGTATGGTACAAGTGTAACAGTAGGGCAAGACGGTAAAATGATTGAAGACGTTGAAGCATCAGTAAAACATCAAGCGACACGTACTGTCTCAGTGGCAAGCTGGGTCAAAAATGGCCAAGAAGACTAATGAAATAATTGTATAGCATGTATTCACCCGGCTAACAGATCTTGATGGCCATTCGAAATCAATTATAAAAAAATGAATGACTAAATTATAGGAGATTATTTTGACAAAAACAAAATGGAACGTTGATACAGCACACAGTCCGGTAGGATTTTCAATGTGACATATAATGAATTCGAACGTAAAGGGTATTTTCAACGCATTTGAAGGGACAATTGAAGCAGATCCATACGACTTAACGGATGCAACAATTGACTTTCGTATCGATGCCAATGGCGTTGATACACGAAAACCAGACAGAGACAACCATTTGCGATCAGCTGATTTCTTTGATGTAGAGAAAATCCCAGAGTTGTCATTCAAGGTGACAAAGATTGAGAAGAAATTAGAAGATGCGTACGATATGCTTGGTGACTTTACAATTAAAGACGTAACAAAACCTGTGAAGTTTGACATCGTGTTTAAAGGTGTAGCTAAGGATCCGATGAGTGGAGACGAAGCAACAAGATTTACTGGCAGCACAAAGATTAATCGTGAAGACTTGGCTTAACGTGGAACGCTGCTCTTGAAGCAGGAGGGTTTGTGGTTGGTGCTGATGTGAAAATCACTATCGAAAATCAATTACAGAAGTAAGCTGAAGAGCGCTACACCGCTACTACAAGTTGACGAGTTTATAGACAAGAACCCTACTCCCCCCTACAGTTGACAGTATTGTTAACTGTAGGGGGTATCTTTGTTTTATTATTTTTTTAATCCAAACTTTTTGCGGTCGTTGCTCGTCAAAAGAAGTGAGACGTGATCGCGACATGTTTAAAACTGAAGAAGGTGGATCTTTTGTCATGACAAAAAATGAAAAGTTTAAACGGGTCGAGCAGTTTTTAATTGAAAACCAAAATGCCCATTATCGGCTCGCATATAGCTATGTAAAAAATAAAGAAAATGCACTAGATATTGTGCAAGAATCCATTTTTAAAGCACTCCAATCGATTGATCGACTCGATGAGATAGAGTATTTAAAGACTTGGTTTTATAGAATATTAGTGAATACTTCCATTGATTTCATTCGCAAGCATCGTCGTATAACGGTGATGGATGATGATGTCTTAGATGGTTATTTGCCGCAAACGGAAGACGTGCAGACAGACATGGATTTGCTAGATGCATTAGATTCCCTCACCGCTTATGAAAAATCGTTAATTATTTTACGGTTTTTTGAAGACTTAAAGATTGACGAGGTTGCGGCTGTTTTAGATGAAAATGTGAATACAGTGAAAACCAGACTGTATCGAACGCTAAAAAAATTACGAATAGAAATTGGAGAGGGGATGCAGGATGAAACAGATCAATAAACTAAAGCTGAAATATGAGGAAATCGAAATTCCTGATGAATTGGATGGGTTGGTCAAACAATCGATTACACGTGCACGACCCACAAAAAAGAAGCCTACCTATGTGAAGCGATATATCTTAAGTACGGCGGCTGCAGCTGCATTGTTTGTTGGCAGCATTAACGCAAGCCCAACGTTCGCAAAATCATTAGTGAACATTCCTGTTCTCGGTGCCATTGTTGAAGTATTCACGGTACAGACGCTATTGTTAGATGAAGAGACGTACCAAGCTGAATTAAAAACACCAGCGATTAGTGGATTGGAAAATGAAGGCTTACAATCTGCATTGAATGACAAATATATTGAAGAAAATAAAGAGCTGTATAAGCAATTTAAAGAAGAGATTAGTGACATGAAAGAAACAGGACCTGGCCATTTAGGTGTCGATTCAGGGTATGAAGTAAAAACGGATACGGAACAACTCTTATCGATTGCCCGTTATGAAGAAGTAACAGCAGGGTCGTCTTCCATGACGATGCAATACGATACGATTGATAAACAAAATAATATAGTACTCACCTTACCAAGTCTTTTTAAGGATGATTCTTATATCCAAGTTATCACTTCCTACATTAAAGACGAGATGAAGAGACAAATGGCGGTCGATGGAAATACAGTGTATTTTTCTACAGAAGAAGAAGGATTGGAGTTTGATTCAATTCAAGAGAGTCAAGATTTCTATATCACAACAGATCATAAACTCGTCATTTCTTTTGATAAATATGACATTGCTCCTGGTTACATGGGAGTGGTTACATTTGAAATTCCATCTGATATTTTGAGTGATGTGCTAGTAGGAGATACGTACATTCGATGAGAATGCAGCAGCAGATGACTTCATTCGTCTGCTGCTCATCATTGTAATAGAAGAGAGTGTAAGCGTACATAAAGGTAGAAAAAGAACCATAAAGTATCGAGTGATTTATAGATTGACAGGAGGAATTGATTGAGATGAACATGCTACATCAACAGGACCCAGCAAAAAAGAAGCGGTTGAAAAGACCCTATTTCGTAGTCCTTCTTCTACTTCTATTTGGCATTGGTTTTTTTGTTGGGAAATCTTATTCAGCAGAAGAACTATTGAGCGCATCAAGTGAATCTTCTACGATGCCAGAAACTGTTGAACAGCCAGACGAGCCCTCAGACGTTCCGGAAATCGTCGAAGAACCTAAAGAATCGACTCCGCCACCTGAATCGTCCGTAGATGCAGAATCTGAAGGCACAGAACCAATTGCTGAAGAACAACCAGCGAAAAAGGTAGTGTATTTGACGTTCGACGATGGACCAAGTAATTGGACTGAACAATTTTTGGATGTTTTGCAGCAGCATGGAGTAAAAGCTACATTTTTCATGCAAGGGGGCAACTTAAAGAAACAACACTTACAAGAGAGTGTGAATCGTGCTGTACAAGAAGGACATTACATAGGTGGCCATAGTATGACACATAACTATAGAAAACTTTATACAGAACACCAATTTGTTCCAGAAATGATTGAAACACTAAACTTGATTCAAGAAATTACTGGAGAGACCTCCCATCTCGTTCGTGCACCATACGGATCAGCGCCAGGTTTAAAAGAAGAACAAATGAGAACGCAACTTGCCAACGCGCATATTAAAATATGGGATTGGACGATTGACTCGAAGGACTGGGAACTTGCTTCTAACCCCTCTCAAATCGTTCGGAATATCCAGAATGGTACTACCTCTGATCGAGAAGTCATATTAATGCACGAAAAGAAACAAACATTGGAAGTGCTCCCGAGAGTGATTCAGTACTTAAAAGAGCAAGGCTACGAATTTATGGTCTATGAAGATACAAATCACTTCATGCTCAATTTTCAAAATGACGCAAGACTATAAAATATCATAGACAATGAGGTAGGCAGAAAGAAATACTTAAATGAAAAATTAAAGAGTCGAGGAGTAAAGTTATAGTACGTGCTAAGATAGAAAAAGCCACATGAAAAGCTCGCTTGGATTGGTATTGACGTACCGATGTAAGCGAGCTATTCCTATTAGAAGGTCGTGCAAAAGTTATCATGTAAACAGTTTCACCTATCGATAGGAGAAGTGTCGAATTATTGCTTGTTCTTCAGTGACTCTTGCTGTAAATTATTATAATATTGAACGCTAGTCATCGCGCCTTCACTAATCATTTCTGAGTGATCAATGTCTGCAGGTTTCCCTAAATTTTTAATATAACGAGTGCTTAGTTTCTTTTTGGCTTTATTTAATTGGCCTTTTACCTTTTTACGATTTTCGCTTTTGGATAGATATATAGTACCCGCAACTGCCCCAGCGGCACCAACTATTTTTGACATATTCCCCATTAGATTCATCTCCTAACTATGATGTACACTTCTGTACTATATCGTTCCCGATTTATTTGAATACAAACTTTATTTAGGAGCTGAAGGGAGAAGAATTCGGAAATATGAACTGGATATAATTCAGAACTCGATGTCTTGTTGTTACAGAGACATGTGCCTAATAAATCTCAGCGCTTAGGGATGTGCGGGTAGGGCATCAAGTCGCTCGCTAATATGTATAACTGCCACAAATAAGGCCAGTTTTCATATTTAGAATGAAAACTAGCCTTACCTATTTTCCTTGTAGACTGAGTCCGAATAACTCGAATATTCTATCTTTTTTCGTCATGTCCATATTCTTCTTTTAATATAGAATGATACGCGCTATCTACTAATACACCCTTGATCATTTCGCTTTTTCGAAGAATTCCTTCACATTTCATGCCTAAGCGTTCTAGCAATTTTCCAGAAGCGACATTCTTCACTTCGTATGCTGCGAATACACGTTCTAAGTCAAGCACATTGAAGGCTAAGTCGAGGATTAACTCCCCTGCTTCAGTCGCATAGCCATTCCCCCAATAATGTCGATTTACTGTATACCCCAATTCACCGCTATTATTATATTCATGAACCCTGAACTCAATCGCGCCAATCATTTTCTCGCTGTCTTTTATTACGATAGCGTATTTGCCGATAGGCTCTTTCATAAAATAATTCGCTATGAAATTCTTCGTCTGGTCTAAATCTTTATGTGCCGCATAAAGAAAACGAGTTGTTTCTTCATCTGATGTATATTCAAACATATCCTCCGCATCTTCGACAGAGACTGGACGCAA
>JARIBI010000087.1 GCA_029257435.1 Sporosarcina sp.
CTTGTCAAAAAGTTCGTTCGTTAAATCTCCATTAATTCCAATTGCTGCAGCACTTCCACTGCCTGCTGCGACAATAAGCTGGGCAGGGACGATATTTGCCATATCTCCAGCAGCGTATACATTCCATATATTCGTACGTCCATATTCATCAGTTTCGATTCCACCGTATTCGTTTAATGTGCAGCCCAGGGATTCGGCAAAATGATTTGGATGCGACCACAACGGAGTAACGAAACCATAGGATCGCTCAATGAGCGTGCCGTCTTCAAGACGAACACGTTCCAGCTGGCCGTTTGAACCTTCAAGGCCGGAAAGAATATCTTCCACGACTTGGATGCCATGTGATTCCAGACGCTCCCTCTCTCCTAATTCGAGTCGTCCTTCTCCATTAGTGAACACAATCAGATCGCGGCTCCATGTGAAAACCTCTTTCGCGAGTTTGTAGACATTTTTGTCCGCAATGACAGCGAGTGGCTGATCCCGAACTTCCCATCCGTCACAGTAGGGACAGCTGAACAAGCTCGTCCCGTAAAATCGTTCAATGCCCGGTACATTCGGCTGCTCATCTTTTAACCCTGTCGCCAGCAGGATTTTAGTGCTTGTATAGACATGGTTGGATTCTGCAGTTACTTTATAATGTGTTTCTGAACACCTTTCAATGGAGCACACCTTTTCGTGTTTCACTTGGATGGAAGGATAGGCTTCCAATTCTTGAAATGCAAGCTGCCGTAATTTTGCTGGCTGGATTCCATCACGTGTTAAAAATCCGTGCGATTCCCGGACGACATGATTACGGGCTTCATTATTATCGAATAAAATGACATTTCTACGGGCTCGTCCTAAGACGAGCGCGGCGTTCAACCCTGCTGGTCCCCCGCCTATGATAATGCAGTCATAGTCCATCTTAAATACTCATCCTTTCTACATACATTCACTTTACCCATCCTCACTGCAAATAAGCATGAGGACTGTATGCATGTTAGATAAACACAAAACGATTATGAAGATTTTTTATGGGACAACCTATTTTTTCTGGAAAGAGATGGATGGACCGTTATAACATGTTATAATTGAAAAGAGAATTCAGTCTTTTGAAACGGAAGTATTACAATTTGAATATCAGTACACAGTAAGACTACTTAGGAGGAATTCATATGATAGCGACGGGAAGTTATATAGTGCTGACACCGATACTGGCATTTCTCAGCGGGCTGCTGTCATACAGTATTATGCTTCAGCTGTTATGGGACGAAATGATTGGTGCGGAATTAGGAACGGTTGTCTTTTGGGGCAGTGCGGTTTTTTCGGTCATGGTGCCTGTCTATTTTGTCATCATCTATCTAATTGAGCGCCGCTTCAACAGTAATAAGCTTTTTCTATTTACCACAGCCTGTCTTCTGATTTCATTACTGCCGGTGTTTATAATTTTTGTTCCGTTCGGCCGTCAAGCGCTATTTTCGGAACAATCTGCGCTGGCAACTTCATTTTTTGCAGCCGCAGGGATTGTTTTTGGCCTGTGCAGTTGGATATTCAGGAAATTCAAACCGAAAAACTATACTGCCTAAAGTAACTTCAATTCACGGGGCATTTTGACGCAAACGTGCAGTATTCTGGGAAGTAAAGGATTTGAACATGAAATTGGTTTGCGAGGACTTTGCGTTGATTCACAGGGAGATGATCGATTATCGATTCATGGAACGCAGACAGGATTGTACGGAATATTGGGTGAGATAACAGGGGGGAATCTATTGAATCTGTTTATTTTTGGAGTGTTTCTTGTTTTCGTAAAGATAAATCTGCAATTGTTGGACACGGGTGTGTTTTTCTATGTCACGAATGCTGCAGGCTATTTGCTGATCTATTCAGGGATCAGGCAGTTGAGAGAAGAGTTTCAAACACTGCGAAGGCTTGCACCATATGTATTGGTGATGGTGCTGCATAGTATCGGATTCGCTGTTCTGAATGGCACCGGCCATTCGATTCAGACAATTCCCTTGTCAGGCAGCTTGCCTACTATACTGGCGGTATCGCTTGCTTTGCTTGCTGTGGCGGGAATGGGAATGGTTTTTTATATTCTCCACGAGGTAATCACGGCAGTCCGAAGTGATGACAGTTCCGCGTTTCCAAAAGTTGGAAGTCTTGAGAAGATGCCCGTGATGCTCTTCATCCTATTGTTGGTGACTTGCGTTCTCTTTTTTGCGGCGCCGTCTGCTGCTAGCATCTTAATGATTGTGCTGCTGAGTGCAGAAGTGATGTTTATTGCCAGTTTCTCTGCGAAACTCCGAACAATTTGATAGGCTGTTTCCAGAAAGAAGGATGAAGGATGACGCTAAATAACTTTATGAAAAAAACCTTTCCAGGCTTGGAGCTCCACTCACCACTGTTTTACTCATGGGATGCGAGCATTCGGTTTGAACTCGGAGTAAATGAAAGCACAGTCAGTATTCATGAGAATCCCCAGTATTTACATGGCGTCTATCAACGAGCAATCGATTTATTCGAAACCTTGCATGCTCCTGAGGATGAGCTCTATCTTGTGGTCGATGTCCACGATTATGGAAAAGGGCATGCGCTGCGGCGAAAGTTGAATGTGTTCGCGAAATACGTTGGAAAGAATTCGGCATTGCGCCAACTGCAGCATGACAACCGGCCGTACATTTATCCCGATGATGATGAAGATGGGATCTGTCGTACACATCGCTTCAGTCTCAAATGCCGCCGTTCGGATTTCCGATATGCGGCACTACTGAAGGCCATCTGCAACCAGGACATGGGAATACGTTCGAGCATTCACTTTCCAGTCTACTTTGTGAATGAAACGAAGGGGACAATCTACTATGTTTATGATGACAGAGGCTGTGATTTGCTCGGAGCGAACCCAGAAGCAATTCGCCGAGTGTATAACGAGTTTAACAACTGGATTTTGGATTATGACCGCGCAGAAATCGATGAGGTATTCAAGTAACCTGGATAGACGAACACTTTGCCGCGCTGGTTTTGGACATCATTACGCGTTACTGAATGAATAGGAATACAGCAATCGGCGGTGCTGGTTGTACTCCAATAAGTTAAGCTCTTCCTCTAATAGATAAATGAATCTTTCATCACACAGGCTATTCCAAGAGGTGCTGTTTAGCGAACCGAGATACAAAATAGTTATCTTAGAACAAATAGGGGGATTTAATGAAAGCATATCAAGCATCGATTGAGGATTTAGAAGGGGTATCAAA
>JARIBI010000040.1 GCA_029257435.1 Sporosarcina sp.
AGGAGCGTTAGCGACGAGGAGGCTGAAGTCGAGCCCCTAGGAACGCGTCCGCCTGTAACGTAAATCAACACCGTTCCTACAAAAGAATTAGTTTAATAACTATTAAAACGGGTATGTGTAAAGCGCTGCCAAACCAGTAGGTATAGAGATGTAGTTATCGTTAAAACCGTAATTTCGTACGAAAGACCCTTCAACTAATTGGAATTCAACCGAAATAGTAAGTAAGAATAAAAACATTCCAAAGGAGCGAGAGCACATGAAGATTAATAACAACCCTATCCCACCTGTGAACCCGTACCGGGCGAATCAAGTAAAGAGTGAAAAAGCAAGCCTTGAGAAGACTGTTCAAAACGACAGATTGGAAATTTCGAAAGAGGCAAAATCACTATCCGAACCGAGCCCGATTACGTCACAACGTAATGAAAAAGTCAGTGCATTGAAAGCTCAAATTCAAGCGGGTACGTATAAGGTCGACGCAGAAAAGCTCGCATCTGATCTGATCGGTTACTACCAGCCAAAACCGTAAGCGAGCGCATTTAACTTTAGAAAGCAGGGAACCTCATGACAATCGAAATGATTCTAGGGCAGCTCGACCAACTAGAGAAGCTTCATAGAAGCCTGCTGCGTATCGCAAACGACAAAACCACACGCATCAAGAAAAACGACATCAGCGGACTTGATCAGCTGCTGAAAGACGAGCAAGCACATCTTGCTGCAATCCTGCAGACAGACAAAGCTCGTGAAACAGCTGTGATCGCATTTTTCACCGAACAAGGACGTCCGGTACCGCTAGAACCGACCATTACAGATGTACTCGATATCATCCAAGAGCCTGAACGCACACAGCTCAAGGAGGCGAAGGACCGTCTCCTGCACGCGATTCATGAATTGAAATGGCAGAATGATTTAAACCAGAAGCTCACCTACCAATCGCTTCAATTTGTGAATCTGTCGCTGGACATGGTCCGACCACGGACCGAATCCGTGAACTACACGAGAAACGAAGTACAAGGTAAACCCCTAACAGAAAAAATCGCATCATTCGATTCGCAAGCTTGAGGAGGACATAATAATGGGTTCCACATTTATGGGATTAGAAACAAGCAAACGCGGCCTGCAAACCCAGCAGTCCGCTCTTTATACGACAGGGCACAATATTAGTAATGCGAATACACTGGGCTATTCACGTCAGCGGGTAAATATGGAAGCAACTGCTGGATTCCCGGGAGTTGGGTTGAATGCAGGCACGATGCCTGGATTCCTTGGGACGGGTGTACAAGCTGGATCAATTCAACGGATTCGTGATGGATTTGTAGACAAACAGTTCAGAGATGAAACGAATAAATTGGGATATTGGGAGTCACGAACAGATGCCATTTCTCAAATGGAAGATGTATTAGCGGAACCGTCTGAATATGGACTGCAGCAATCACTCACAGACTTTTGGAAATCCCTTGGTGTGCTTTCGACAGACCCAGAAAATGGCGGAGCACGTGCGGTAGTTGTAGAACGTGGAGTTGCAGTCGCAGACTCGTTTAACTATATTCATAAATCTATGAAAAATATTCAAGACAATCTTGGAAAAGAGATTGGTGCCTCTGTTAACACGATAAATTCTATTTTAAAACAAATAGGAGATCTAAACAAACAAATTACGGATGTAGAGCCTAACGGTTACATGCCGAATGATTTGTACGATGCACGAGACAATCTACTAGATCAGTTGTCACAACTAGTCCCAATTGAAGTGGATTATAAAAAATCAGGTGGTAACGCATTGGCTATCGCTGAAGGTAGTGTAACTGTTACTATCAAAACTAAGTCGGGTACAGGCCTTAAAGTTGTAGAGGACAAGGAGTTTGCTCAGATTAGGACTGAATCTGCAGGTACACAAGGAATCGATAAAATTAATCCAGCAGGATCAATTAAAGGTTTTTACTTAGTTAAATTAAATCCTGACAATACTGAAACTAATTTGGATAGAGAAATGATCCCGGTTGCCGATGGTTCACAGGATATTGTTGGTTTTAATGATTTTTCAGATCAAGGTAAACTAAAATCCTTAGTTAACTCGTTTGGTACTAATGATGGTAAAGGACTCTATCCTGAAATGATTGATAAATTAAATGAAATGGCAGACAAGTTCGCTAAAGAATTTAATAAAGTTCACGAGCAGGGAACTGATAGTCAAGGAGTTGCTGGTAAGCCTTTCTTTACTAGTACGGATGGAGCGGAATTAGATCCTACTAATAAAAAGTTTACTGCTGAAAGTATTGGTATTAACTCAACTATAAAAGTAGATCCAAGTAAACTAGCAGCCTCTGATTCAGCGGTTGGTTCAGCAGAAGTTGGAAATGGTAACAATGCAAAAAAACTTGGTGATGTCTTATTTGACAAAGCCATTGGTCTTGGAAACGACAGTGTCCAATCATTCTTCTCGGGTAAAATCATCGGCGAACTCGGAGTTAAAGGACAACAAGCAATCAACATGACAAAAAATGCTGGAACACTATTAGGCGCTGTGTCAAACCGACGCGATTCTATCAGTTCTGTATCCCTCGATGAAGAGATGACCAACATGATTTCATTCCAACAAGCATATAACGCATCTGCTCGGATGATCACTGTTGTGGATGAAACATTAGACAAAATCATCAACGGTATGGGTGTCGTCGGTAGATAATAAGGAGGAATCACTGTAATGCGTGTAACACAATCAATGCTTTCTAATAATATGCTGCGCAATCTGTCTAGCAGTTATAATAAATTGGGTAAACTCCAAGAACAAATCAATACTGGAAAAAAAGTGAATCGACCTTCTGATGACCCCGTAGTCGTGATGAAAAGTTTAGGCTATGGCATGCAAGTTGAAAAAGTGGATCAGTTTCAAAAGAACTTAGGTCAAGTGAACAACTGGCTGGATAGTTCTGAGGATGCACTGGACGGCGCTGGCTCGATTTTACAACGAGCTAAAGAACTTGCAACTAATGCAGCTAACACTGGTTCTATGACAAAAGAAGATCGCGATAAAATTAAAATTGAACTCAACCAACTGCAAGAACAAATGCGAGACTTAGCGAATACAAAAGTTGGAGATAAATATCTCTTCAGCGGGACAATGACGGACAAACCTTTGTATGACAAGACTACTGGGTATCCAACTGCTACAACTCCTGGGGTAGATGGATATATGAAGGATATAGAAATTGAAGTATTCGATTCGGTTACGTTACGTGTCAATACAAATGCAGCGGGAATGTTTAGCGACATTGATAAACTGTTCGATGGTTTGAATGAGAAACTTGCGTCTGGTGAAGCTGATGACACAATCGACTTTGGTGCCGCTATTTCTTATATTGATAAACAACTAGACGTTGTGTTAACAAAACGGGCCGATATTGGGGCACGTTCAAATCGAGCTGAACTTATGCATAATCGTCTGGAAATGCAAGAAGGTGCGGCGAAAAAGCAACGTTCGTTAAACGAAGACGTTGATATGGAAAAAGCCATTACAGAAATGATTACTTCAGAATCAATACATCGAGCTGCACTATCAGTAGGTGCACGTATTATTCAACCATCATTAGTGGACTTCCTGCGATAAAATTCAAAAAAGGTAGACACTAGATATAGAAGTGTCTACCTTTTTTGCTACATAAGATAAAGGAAGGTGATTAACGTGAATATCCCACAACTTCAAATTCAAACAACACAAGCTAAACTCGGGTTGCAAATCACTAAACCTGATCAACAAATCGAACAACCTAAAGCCACCCAGCAAATTGAACAACCTGCAGCGATACTAGAAATGTCAACGACTCGTCCGATGCTATCATTAGATACAACTGCAATTCGTGCGGAATTAGATATGAAGAGTGTGTTTAGACGAATTAGTGAAAATGCTCAATATGGTATGCAACAAGTATCCGAAGGAACAGGTCGTCGCGCTCAAGAAGGGCAACAACTAATGCAAATCGAAAATGGCGGCAACACCATTGCAGATATCGCAAAACAAAACACAACATCACCCAATTCACCAATTGGCATACGATTTGTAGGCGACAGAACAAAAATCCAAACAGATATTATTCCAGGGTCACTAACGATTAACGCAAGACCACAACAAGTCATCCATAACGCACAAGTAAACAAATCGATTCACACCTACACACCAGGCAAAGTATCTGGACAAATGGAACAACACGCATCCATCCAGATTGACTGGAAAGGTTGAAAATGAACGATAAAGGAGAATCACTCATGACGATTCAAACGAAATTTCACGGAGAAATAGAAATTAAAGACATTCCCCAATGGACGTTCCCGAACGGATTGCCAGGTCTAGAACAAGAAAAGACCTTCGTCTTACTACCAATAGAAGGAAACAATACATTCCAAGTGATGCAGTCAACAGCAACACCCATCATCGGACTCATAGTTTCGAATCCGTATCCACTAGTGCCAGACTATTCGTTTGAAATTGACGATCCAACTATAGAACTTCTCAATATTCAATCACAAGAAGAGTTGATGGTGCTTTCTATCATGTCGTTAAAGCAACCATTTGAAACGTCAACACTCAATCTTCAAGGGCCACTAATCTTTAACATCAACACTCAAAAAGCGAAACAAATGATCTTGAACGATACAACATACAATCTACGCCATCCAATTGGCGAACTAGCAGAAAAGGGGGCGCAATAATATGCTCGTCCTCTCACGTAAGCCAAATGAATCGATTCGAATCGGTGACAATATTGAAATTCGTATCATTGAAGTAAAAGGAGATACGGTTCGTATCGGAATTGAAGCGCCGAAATCAGTGGATATCCTTCGTGGTGAACTCGTTCAATCGATATCGGATAGCAATACAGAAGCGATTTCGATTGACCTTAATGTATTCGAACAACTCAAGAATAAAAACTAAGAAGAGCCGTCCAGTGCGGTTCTTCTTTTCTTTTAAAAACTTTATTAAAACTTCTAAAAAAGACTAAACACTTACATACGTGATCCGATATTAGTAGTGTAAGCAAGAGAAGGGTGGAACGGCCGACATCCTGACTCAAGCTGACAATAAAATTATCCGGTTCACAAGGACGTGAACCTCAAAACTCAAGGAGGAAAACACAATGATTATTAATCACAACATCGCAGCAATGAACACACATCGTCAATTAGGATCAAACAACGCACAAGCTTCTAAGAACTTGGAAAAACTTTCTTCAGGATTGAAGATTAATAAAGCTGGAGACGATGCAGCAGGTTTGGCAATCTCCGAAAAAATGCGCGGACAGATTCGCGGACTAGACATGGCAGCCAAAAATGCTCAAGATGGTATTTCTTTGATTCAAACTGCTGAAGGTGCACTAAACGAAACTCATGATATCTTACAACGTATGCGTGAGCTTGCGGTACAGTCTTCAAACGATACTAATACAGCCGCTGATCAGGGTAACTTAGATGACGAATTTCAAGCTCTAAAACTAGAAATCGGACGTATTTCAACTGAAACTCAGTTTAACAAGAAAGCAATCTTGGGTGCCGATCAGACTCTTGACATTCAAGTAGGAGCAAATGCAGGAGAAAAAATCACAGTTAGTTGGAAAGCTCAGACAGCTGCGGCACTTGGTGAAGATGCTGTTGATATCTCCGCATTGGCTTTAACAGACAAGGCGACTTCACAGGCAGCAATTACGGGTATAGAAAATGGAATAGCTTCTGTTTCTAAATCTAGATCACAGATGGGTGCATTCCAAAATCGACTAGAGCACACAATCAACAACTTAGGCACATCTTCTGAGAACTTGACTCAAGCTGAGTCACGCATCAGAGACGTGGATTATGTTTTATCCGCTGCGTAAGCAACGGAAACAAACACAGTCGTCCTGACTGGTAACGGTCAGAGAGTACGATCGGGTGAATTGCTGGAAACCCCTTAAACTGTTCTTGCTACAACGTAACTGGAAACGGTCAGCGTGAACGCTTGAAAAAAGAACAGATTGGGCAATCAGCAGCCAAGCTCCTGTCTCGAAAGAGTGGAGAAGGTTCAACGACTAGGATAGAC
>JARIBI010000220.1 GCA_029257435.1 Sporosarcina sp.
GCGACTTATTAAGATTCTATACGCCAAAAGGTTTTACGCCAGTGGATCCGTCTCAGTTCAATTACGCTAAAGATTCGGATGAAGAATCTGAGTAACGATGTGACCGGCAGTACGCAGTTTAAGTAAAAAAAAACACCATCCCCTCGGATGGTGTTTTTTGTTTTGGGGAAGTATAAGATGAGCTCGTTGTGTGAATTTTATGAAATTGGATTAGATATTCCCTGGACACTGGCCTAAGCGATCATTACCAACGCTTAAGCGCTCTATTCCTATGGCCATCCGCTCCATTCCACTCAATAACCGCTCCAATCGCAAGGCGAAGCGCTCTATTCACATGTCTAACCGCTCCATTCAAGTTCTCACGAAGCAGACCAATCGACCACAAGACACACAAGTACAAAAATTGGTTTCATAAAAACTAGAAAAAAGTAAATACTGTGGAAGAGGAGGCGAATTAACGTGCAAACCGAAAAAAAGTACACGGTAGCCGGTACGGATATTGACGAAGTGAAGAGACAGAACGCCAATTCCGGACTCACGTACAATGAACTTAACGAGTTAATTGCCAAGACTGGCGGTAAGGGATCAGCTCAGTACAATAACAACACCACAGACTCTGCGCAAATGGAGTAAAGGGGACTTGTTGTATAGGTGATGAACGATTCATGCTTGTTTCTCAATAGGATGCTTTTCAATACATGCAAAAATGGATCAAGCATAATGCTTGATCCATTTTTTATATCAATCGTTTTAGTTTGCGAATATTATTGTTGCATTTTACCTGCAGTAAAGCCACCATCTACAGCAAGTGTTACTCCGCTAATTGAACTTGCAAGATCTGAGCAGAGGAAGACAACGGCATTTGCTTGATCTTCAGCTGTTGACATTTTGCCAGCAGGAAGAGATTTAAGAACGCCTTGGAATTGTTCTGGGTTTGATTTTGACCATTCTTCAATGGCTGGTGTAATCGTTGCACCAGGCGCAATCGAATTAATGGTAATGCCTTTTTGACCATATTCCAATGCCGTAGATTTCGTTAAACCAGCAATAGCGTGTTTAGAAGCAATATATGGTGCCATGTTTGGTGATCCTTCAAGACCTGCACCTGATGCTGTATTAACAATCGCTCCGCCGCCATTTTTCAGCATGGCATTGACTTCGTGTTTGAGGCAATAGAAAGTACCGTAAAGTGTTACTTTAAGTGTGATGTCCCAATCTTTAGAGTCCATTTCTCCGATTGGCACAAGACCTTTGTTAATGCCCGCATTATTATGAGCAAAGTCAAGCTTACCAAATGTCTCAACAGTTTTGTCGATAAGTGCAATGACTTGTTCCTCGTCACTAACATCACATTTGAAAAATGCTGCTTCGCCGCCGTTATCTTTGATCATTTGTACGGTTTCAAGTCCGCCTTGTTCGTTTACGTCAGAAATCATAACTTTTGCTCCTGCTTTTGCTAGTGCAATTGCAGATGCTCGTCCAATTCCTGAACCAGATGCTGTGACTAAACCTGATTTACCTTCCATAGTTCCTGTCAAAAAAAACACTCCTTTTATATCGATATCCTCACTAGTTTACACCTAAAATTGCATATTACAAAGAATCTGAACTCACTAATAAAATT
>JARIBI010000128.1 GCA_029257435.1 Sporosarcina sp.
CGGGGGTCCGTGTGAATATTAGCAAAGGCGGAATAAGTACCTCTGTTGGTCCGCGCGGGGCATCCGTTACCGTTGGGAAACGTGGCGTGCGGGCGAATGTGGGGATACCGGGTACTGGGATTTCGTATTCAGAACAATTGACGTCTAAGCGGACAAAGCGCCCTCCAGGCTCGAGCGCTCCTGTGCGTTCAAAGAATGCGGTACCTGCTTCGCCTGACAGTCATGAAGTGGAGGCATACAATGCTTATGTCCAAATGCTGCGCTCTATCCACCTGGACACGAAAGAACCGGTGGATTGGGGAGCCATTTTGGACGAGGACCTTATGCAGTACACAGAAGATAGCCCTCATACACGCTACATTCGTCAGCAATTGGCGGAGTTTGAGCCAAGTTGGTTGGATCGATTGTTCCGTCGTGGACAAGCGAAAAAACAAGAGTTAGCAAATCAATTGAATGAGGCGATTTTAAAAGATCAGAAGCACCTAGCAGAGAAACAACAACTTCATGAGTTGGCGACTAAGGTGCTTGCACATGAAGAGAAGGCATGTCTTGAAATTCTAACAGCTTATGACGCTTTTGAGAGTGTGGAGAAGTTCGGCAACCATGTCCATGTTCAGTTTCGTGAAGGAATCCTGGTCCTTAGTCTGGAAATGGGTAAAGAAAAAACAGTTCCTGAAGAAGTGTTGTCTCTCACCGCTAAAGGAAATTGCTCCCGGAAAAAGATGGGGAAGACCAATTACTATGCACTTTATCAGGATTATGTGTGCAGTTGTATGATTGGAATTGCGAGAAACCTATTTGCGCTGCTTCCAGCTGACAGCATTCTTATCCAAGCTTATGATGTTAGCCAAGCCGCCGCGCCACCTGTAAAAGGCTGCATTGTTTCTGCGAGAATTTCGCGTGAAGATTTGTCAGATGTACTATTCGACGTTATGGATGCTTCCAAACTGATTGAAAGCATGGAACATCATATGAATCACTTGAAGACGAAGGGATTCCGGTTAATCGATGAGTTGGAGTGAAGTGTACAAAAATAATAATTTAGAAAAGTTCGATTGGATTTACAGAAAGGGGACAATAATATGTCGCATCCTACGGCAGCAGAACTGAATGCTATTTTTCAAACAGAAGGGGCTTTCTATAGCAGAGAGGTAAATGGCGAAATCTATACATGCCGAAGTCAAGCTAGAATCACACGCACTGGTACGATACCTGCCCAAGCAGATGCTGTGTTTGTTTTGGTGAATCCTGGTTCCTGCCAGCCCGAAAACAAGAGTTACAAGTTTCCTGCCTATTCTAGTCAGTTTGATGAAATACCACTTGTGGCGGCTAAGACGGATCCAACTCAGCATCAAATCATGCGTTTAATGGACCGAAAAAAATGGGATTTAGTTTATATTGTGAATTTGTCAGATTTACGAGCTGGAAATATCGATGAATTTAAACAACTTAAAAAAAGTTTTGAATTAAGTTCAAATGATTCTCATAGTATTTTTTCTCTGGGACGGATTAAAGAACTTGAAGAGCTGATAACTGAAAAGACAATAATTATTAAAGGGTGGGGAACGCAGCCATTTATGCGTTCAAGTATGATACAGGCATTAAATGCTCTTTCCGCGTTTGGCTATAATATTGGCTTGCCACATAAAACACATCCGTATTATTATCATCCGTTCCCTATGGTCCAACATAAATGTATCAAGTGGTTAGATGATATTTGTGAAAAGCTAGACGATGATGTGTATGTGCGCTAAGTCGAATGAAACTACTGCACTTAACTCCAGAGATCGATTGCTAAAACTTATTAAGTGATGCAAAAGTAATCGGATCATGATAAGCCTTTGTCATTGAATTATGTAATCGATAGGATGCAGGTAGATGTTGATTAAAGAGAGAAACATTAAACGATTTATAGCGGAGTATGATCCTGGTTCCCGGGTAAACAAAAATCATCAACTGAAACGGAATACTCTTGATAGATATTGGAAAACAGCTCATCACTAATAAGCTGCCGGAGGACACCTTTGAAGTATCCTGGCAAGTTGCGGATTGT
>JARIBI010000031.1 GCA_029257435.1 Sporosarcina sp.
AGGAGCGCGGACTTTATCCGAAAATGAAAGTCGAAGAACAGCTCCTGTTTTTAGCAGAACTGAGAGGCATGAAACGATCAGACGCAAAGCGGGAAATCGGCGGATGGCTCGATCGTTTTGACGTACCGCAGTATTTGAACAAAAAAGTGGAGGAACTGTCAAAAGGGAATCAGCAGAAGATCCAAGTGATTGCGGCCCTCTTGCATAAGCCGAAACTAATTATTTTAGACGAACCCTTCTCAGGGCTGGACCCAGTGAACGTGGAGATGCTGAAAAAAGCGATTCTGGATATCCGGAATAACGGGGCGACGATTGTCTTCTCCAGTCATCGCATGGATCACGTAGAAGAATTATGTGAACAGTTCAGTATTATTGACCATGGGAAGCAGGTTGTCGGCGGGACACTGAAAGAAGTGAAACGTTCATTCGGCAAACAGAATGTCCGCATCCGTTCAGATTATGAATTGGGTACACTTGCTGGACTTCCAGGTGTGACTTCTGTAACACCAACGGTTGAAGGGGCAGTTTATCAGGTGGATTCTGATGAAACAGCGGAACTGCTTTTGACGGAAGCGCTAAAGTCAGGACCTGTCCGGCAATTTGAAATTGAAGAACCGACGCTTCAAGATATCTTCATTGCAAAGGTGGGGAAAGAACATGCGTGAATTCTGGATTATATTTAAACAAGCATTCATGACGAAAGCAAAAACGAAATCATTCATCATAACAACGGCATTAGTGGTGGCGGGAATATTTTTACTGTCAAACTTACCGAAAATTTTAGATTCGATCGACGGGATTAGCGGCGACGAACCGACTGCTATGAAAGTAATTGACACGAGTGGAAAACTAGATGATCCGCTCGCTGCAGTTCTTCAAGCGAATGAGTCTGATATTACGATAGAACCCACTGAAGAAAGTGAGCAGGACCTGGAGAAACAAGTCCGTTCTGAAGACATCGAATCGTTTCTAACACTTTCTTTGGACGAAACCAACACAATCCAAGCAAAATACACAACGCTCACCAGCATTGAAATGAGTCTTCCAGAACCGCTGCGCAATGCATTGCAAACCGTTCAGGCGGGGATTAAAGCAGATGAACTATCCTTATCGGGCGACCAAGTCAATTCACTTTTTACACAAGTAAATTTTGAAAACAATAATATTTCCGCTTCAGCGAAATCCGAAGATGAATTGAATCAAGCCCGCACTTTAGTATACGTGCTCATGTTTGTGATTTACTTTGCAGTTATCCTTTACTCTGGAATGATTGCTACGGAAGTCGCAACTGAGAAATCCTCCCGTGTGATGGAAATTTTGATCTCCAGTGTGTCACCCGTCAAGCACATGTTTGCAAAAGTGCTTGGTATCGGAACGCTGGGGATTGTCCAAATCCTAGTTTATGGAATTGTCGGCTTTATCGCCTTTAAAACTTCTGCTTCAGAAGCGACTGAAGGGATCGGCAGTTTCATTAACCTTACAGACATTAATCCGATGACACTTGTCTATGCAGTCGTATTCTTCTTGCTCGGCTACTTCTTATACGCAACGTTGGCAGCCCTGCTCGGCTCTCTCGTAAGCCGTACAGAGGATGTCCAGCAAATGATTATGCCAATGACGCTCATGATTGTTGCGGCATTCATATTAGCTGCATCGGGTCTAGGGAATCCAGAGCTCGTGTACTTGAAGTATGCATCCTTCTTCCCGTTCTTTACACCGCTCGTAATGTTTTTACGTGTAGGGATGCTGGATTTACCGATGTGGGAACCGCTTCTTGCGATCGCAATCATGCTGGTAACTATTTTTGTACTTGGATGGTTCGGAGCCCGCGTTTATCGCGGTGGTGTTCTCATGTACGGTCCATCCCGTTCATTGAAAGATATTAAGAAAGCGATTCAGTTAGGAAAAGAATAAGACTATATGATTAAAGCATGTTCAAGCAGAGGGGAAAGCACAGTCCCTCTGCTTTTTGTTGCCCTTTTTGAAAGCGGAAATCTCTTGATTGCTGTCGCGTATCTACTTGAAATATGGTAAAATTAGAACAAATATTCGTTATAGGAGGTGCCCGCTGTCAATGATTCGATTCCTGCATACCGCGGATTTGCATTTAGATAGTCCATTTAAAGGAATTACAGACATGCCGGTTTCCCGGTTGACTGAACTTCGGGAAAGTACATTCGCTGCCTATGAAAACCTGATCCAATATGCGGAGAAATCTGTTCCGGATTTTGTTCTCATTGCAGGGGATATCTACGATGGAGAAGATCGTAGTTTACGCGCGCAAATGAGATTTGTGAAAGGGCTCGAGCGTCTGCAGCAGGCCGGCATACCAGTTTTCATGTCCTACGGGAACCATGATCATCTGGGAGGAAAGTGGACACGGTTTCAACTGCCGGAAAACGTGACCGTATTTGGTCCGGAAGTGGAAACTGCAGAATTGACTGTACGAGGTCAGCGAGTCAGAATCCATGGGTTCAGCTATAAGGAGCGGCATATTAAAGAAGCAATGATAGGACACTATCCGAATGCCGCCCGTGATTCGGGAATCGTTGATATCGGCATGCTCCATGGCAGTATCGCGGGAGAAGAATCGCATGCAGTCTATGCACCTTTTACAAGAGAAGCACTCCTTGAAAAGGGCTATCACTATTGGGCGCTTGGACATATTCATAAACGGCAGGTCTTACATAATGAGCCGCCCATAGTTTACCCGGGTAACTTACAAGGTCGTCATCGCAACGAACGCGGAGTGAAAGGTTTTTATGAAGTGGAATTTGAAGGCAATGAGGCAACATTGAAATTTGTACCGGCATCGGTTCTTGTGTTTGATGAAATCGAGATGGATTGTACAGAAATGAGTCATGCCAATGAGTGGCTGACCGCTTGTCAGAATGCAGCAACGGAAGTTATGGAACGTACGGGTGCGTGTATTCTCAGTGTACGCAATATAAAGATGAGCCCGGATTCGTCTCATCTGTTCAGTGGTTCATCAAATGAGGAATGGCTGGAAGTGCTGCGTGAATCAGCAGATCGAGGCATATGGTTCTCTGGGCTCCAATTTGAGGCAAACCAAAAGAGTGCGCTTTTGCCGGATTCACCACTTGTTCGATCCGTGAAGGAACAAATCGATAGTTGGGATGAGGAGGATTGGAAGCAGGCGCTGCAAGATGTTTATCAGCATGCCCGCTCCGGACCTTATTTGTCGGCATTAACTGCTGAAATGAAGAAGGAATTAAGCATCGAAGCAGGGAAACTCATCACAAATGAGCTCTCGACATGAAAAGAGGTGACACGCTATGAAGATTGATCGGTTAACAATCTATGGATTTGGCCGCCACAGCAATGTGACGATTGAGCTTGGAGAAGGAGTCACAGTCTTTTACGGGGAGAATGAAGCCGGTAAAACAACGATTCATCAATTCATCTTGCAAGTATTATTTGGATTTCCTGCTAAGAACAGCGCTCTTTTGCGATATGAACCGAAGACCGGGTCACGGTATGGCGGGAAAATTACGCTGATCGATGAACAGTATGGTCGGGTGGAAGTTGAGCGTATTCGAGGGAAGTCAGCAGGAGACGTAACGGTACGGTTCGAGGATGGGAAGACAGGCGGTCAATCTGAACTCAATGAGCTCCTGCGTCAGTATGATCGCGCAGCATTTGAGTCTGTCTTCTCGTTTTCATTGTTTCAGCTGCAAGGATTGGAGCAGATGGATTCGGATGAGCTTAGCCGGACGCTATTATCCTCCGGTACAACTGGAATGGATACGCTGCTTCAATTAGAAAAACGGCTGGAAAAAGAGAAAGCAGAACTCTTTAAAAAGTCGGGAAAAAATCCTCAAATGAATGTGCTGTTGAAAGAACTCCGTGAACTCGAAGAGAAACTGAAACTGCAACGAGCGAAAGTAGATGAATACGAACCTGCCGTGCATCGATTGGAAGAAGTGGAACAGCAGCTGCTAATCGAGCGTAACAATATGCAAAACCGCCAAGCGGAGTCTAAAAAACTTGAAACTGCTCTCTTGCGGCTTCCTATCATTGCTAACAGAAATCGGCTGCTAACAGAAATTGAGGAACTCGGTCAGAATGAGTTCCCTCCGAACGGGATACGGGACCAAGAAATGTTGGAAAGCAAAAAACATGAAGCGGAAGCAATTTACGCACGGGCTGCATTTCAATTGCAGAATGTGAAGGACCAGCTGGAAAGTGACGGGCAAAAAGATCGGGAAGTTGCGGTTGAAGCATTGCTTGCAAAGGAATCGGATTGGCAGGTTCTTCAGCAGGAACTTGTAAGTGGAAAATCAGATATTGCGCGGTTAACGAGTGAGCGGCAGCGGCTGCTGGGGCTTCTCGGGGCTGCAGAACCTTCTCTAGGTGGAGTTCTTTTACAATTGGACAGTTCATTCACTCAAGAGCAGCGCCTGCAAGAATTAGCAGAACGAGTTCAGCAAACAGAACGTGCCATCCAGTCCAGTCAGCTGGAATTGCAGCGGACCGAAGAAATGGGACGAAGAACCACGCAGCAGCTGAAGAGGCTGAACGCTGAAGCGCCAACTCATGATGAACAAGCTCAAGCTGCAAAGTGGCCAGCTGTCCGCACGCGTCTTGCTGAAGCAAAAGCGTATGTGTCATTTGCTAGGAAAGAACAGCAGACCTCCTCTAAAACTGTCATATGGATCTTGCTTGCAGCAGGTATTTTAGTAGCGAGCTATGGGATCCTACAGCAACAATGGCTGCTTGCTTTCCTAGGTATTGTTGTAGCGGCAGTGAGCGGTTACGGACTGATGCAAAATCAGCAAACTCCTGCTCAATCGGATGACCGCATGAAAGAAATGATGGCCCTAGTAAAAGTGTATGAAGGAAAAGAAGAGGCGTTTGAAGAACTGTGCAAGAGGACGGATGATTTCATTCGAAAAGCAGAACAATTAAAAGTGATTGCAGAAGGACATGCAATGGACATAGAAGCCCTTCGTAGCGATGTCACTCGTTTGAATGAAGAAAGTATTCACGCACGCAGGCGGCTTGCAACAGAGCTTCACGAATGCGGCTTAACAGACTCGGCAGGAATTGAAGCGATTCCGGAACTGTTCCGATTGGTAAGGCAGCTGCAAGAAACAGATCGGTCCTTGTCATTGCGTTTAAACGATCAGCAGGAGACTTATACGAAAATCGAGAAGCATCTCGAGTCTGCACGCACAGTGCTTGGGCGTGAAGTTCCTGAAGCAGACCTGTATACTTTAATCAGGCAAGAAGCACGGCAGCTGCGCGACGCATCGCTCACAGCTGAAACATACGGACGCCAAGTTAAAGAACTTTCAAGAACACTGGAAGAGAAAAAACTGGAATTACAAGCGTATCGAGAACAAGAGCAGCACTTATTTGAACAGGCAGGAGTGGCTGATAAACAATCGTTCTATAACGCATTTGACCGCTGGCAGCATGTCCAGACTTTAAAACTGAGTTTAGACGGATTAAATGACCAGTTGAAGACGCTTCATCATGCGGACGAATTCGGAGATGATGAAGCATGGATCCAGCAGCAGCTTACCATCTCTGAAGAACGTCTGGCAGCTGCAGAGCTTACGATTTCAGAGCTGACAGATGAGCGTGCGGGGTTACTGCATAAAACAGAAGCATTACTTTCTGATGATGCGCACCTGTATACACAACAGCTTTATGAGAACAAAAAAGCGGAATTTAATGCATTGGCGCGATCGTGGTCGAGCCGGCAAGCAGCAGCGGAGGCGATTCGTCAAACGATGGGAGACTTGAAAGACAAAAAGTTACCAGCTGTCCTCACGAAAGCCAACAAGCTGTTCCATCAGCTGACTGCAGGACGATATGAACAATTGGACATTAATCCAGACGGACGATTCCAAGCATTGCGTACGGATGGCCAGTCGTTTGATATTGCGGAGTTAAGTCAAGCAACGAAAGAACAGGCATATTTAGCGCTTCGGCTCTCTCTTGCAAGTGAATTGGCGGGTCAAGCACCCTTTCCTGTTATAATGGATGATCCGTTTGTCCATTTCGATGCGAAACGGCTCAGCCGTATGACTGAACTCATATCGGAATTGTCCACTGATCATCAATTCATCGTATTTACCTGCCATGAGACGCTGGCGCCTCATTGGCCTGAAGCTAAAATTATCCATGTTTCCGAAATCGGAAGCTCAACAGAAGGAGTTGCATTATGAAAAAACTATTAGACCATAAAGTAGGGGAACCGGTAGACTTATTCCTCTTCATCAAGCAATCCACAAAAGGGGTTACACAGCAAGGAAGCCCTTTCATGTCACTTGTACTACAAGATAAAAGCGGAGATTTGGAAGCCAAGCTTTGGGATACTGGAGAAGAGCAGGAGCGTTTGTACCCGGCTGCTGCTATCGTACGCGTAGGCGGGGAAGTGCACGAGTACCGCGGGAAAAACCAACTGCGCATTAAAAGCATTCGCCCTGCAAAAGCAGATGAAGGAATTACGATGTCGGACCTGGTACCGTCCGCTGAAAAAAGTAAGGAGGAACTGATGGAGGAGTTAATGCAATTCTTCTTTGAGATGAAGAATCCTCGGATTCAACGGATTACCCGTCATTTACTCAAGAAGCATCAGGAAGCTTTCACGATGTATCCAGCTGCCACACGGAATCACCATGACTATGTATCGGGATTGCTCGATCATGTCGTATCGATGCTGAAACTTTCCAAAGCAGTGTCGGATCTGTATCCAACTTTGAACAAGGACTTATTGTATTCAGGTGTGATTTTGCATGACATCGGAAAAGTCATTGAGTTATCAGGACCGGTGGCGGCGCACTACACCGTCGAAGGGAATTTACTGGGACACATTAGCATTATGGTGACGGAAATCTCGAAAGCTGCGGATGAACTTGATATTTCAGGTGAAGAAGTCATGCTCCTTCAGCACATGGTTCTTTCCCATCACGGAAAAGAAGAGTGGGGCAGCCCGAAACGTCCGATGTTGCCTGAAGCCGAGATGCTCCATTACATCGACAACATCGATGCTAAAATGAACATGCTGAACCGAGCAATGAGCAAAACTGAACCGGGTGAGTTCTCTGAACGCATTTTCCCATTGGAGAATCGCTCATTCTATAAGCCTACATTTGAATAAGAGAGTTGAGAAGGAGCTTCCACGGAAGCTCCTTTTGTTTTGGGTTGCGAGAGGGGGATTGATAGGTTTGGGGGAAGGTGATCTGAGAGTGGAATGATTGGGGGGAGGGGGAACGAGCGGGTTGCGCGGTGGAATGATCGGGTTGCGTGGTGGAATGAGCGGGTTGCGCGGTGGAACGAGCGGGTAGCGCGTGGGAATGATCGGGTAGCGCGTGGGAACGAGCGGGTTGTGCGGTGGAATGATCGGGTAGCGCGGAGGAACGAGCGGGTTGCGTGGAGGAACGAGCGGGTAGCGCGGGGAAATGAGCGGGTTGCGCGTGGAAATGATCGGGTAGCGCGTGGGAACGAGCGGGTTGCGTGGAGGAATGATCGGGTAGTGCGGGGGAACGAGCGGGTTGCGTGTGGGAATGATCGGGTAGCGCGTGGGAACGAGCGGGTAGCGCGGTGGAATGATCGGGTAGCGCGTGGGAACGAGCGGGTAGAGCGGTGGAACGATCGGGTAGCGCGTGGGAATGATCGGGTTGTGCGGAGGAACGATCGGGTAGCGTGGGGGAATGATTGGGTAGCGCGTGGGAACGATCGGGTAGCGCGGAGTAACGAGCGGGTTGCGTGGAGGAACGAGCGGGTAGCGCGGGGAAATGAGCGGATTGCGCGTGGGAACGAGCGGGTAGCGCGGAGGAACGAGCGGGTTGCATGGTGGAACGAGCGGGTAGCGTGGTGGAATGATCGGGTTGTGCGGGGGAACGATCGGGTAGCGCGGAAGAATCGAGCGGTCAGCAGTGAACACCTTATCACCTACATTCCCCATCCCTAAATGCGCAGCGAAGCGAAGCACACCAATCAGGCACTTAAGGAAAGATAATTAGTCGCGACCTTGGATGCGGAGTGGAGAAGGAGGCATGCCGCGGGAAAAGGAGAAATGCATCTAAAATCCCCATAAAAAAACCACATGCTCCGTCAGATCAACTGACAGACCATGTGGCTTATTTATAAATTACTTTTTTTCGTCTTCTGCATCTGCTTCAGTGTCAGCCGGTGCATCTGCGCCGTCTTCTTTAGCTTCTGGTTTGCTTTCGTTGAACATATCAAGTGCAGACTTCAAATCTTTGTCTTTCACTTTCACGTCAGCGTCTTTCATAAGCTTCGCAACTTTGTCGACGATTGTGCTAGTATCTGCTTTTGCAAGCTTCAACTCATCTTTAGCTTTTGCTTTGTCTTCTTTAGAAGGCTCTTTGTCATCGACTTTACGAGTGTCTTCTAGTTTGATGACGTGGTAACCAAATTCAGATTGAACCGGTTCGCTGATTGTCCCTTTTTTCATTGCGACAGCAGCATCCCAGAATTCCTTAACCATTTTACCTTCACCGAACCATCCAAGCTCGCCGCCAGACTCCTTAGCGCCTTCTTCAGTTGAGTATTCTTTCGCAAGCTTCGCGAAATCTTCACCAGCGTCCGCTTTCTTTTTCACTTCTTTAGCAGTTTCTTCGTCCTCTACTAAGATGTGGCTCGCTTTAACTTCTGTATTTTTCTGCTCAAGATATTTGTTGAGTTCATCATCGCTTACTTCAATGCCGTCTGTAAGCGCTGCTTCTTGCAACTTATTGAGCTTAATTGCTTTTTTGAAACCATCTGCTGTTTGACCTTGTTGTGCAAGGTATTGATCGAAATTGTCGCCAAGCTGTTCTTTGACGTCATCATACTCTGCCTGCACATCTTTGTCAGATACATCATATTTTGAATCGAGGACCTTTTCAATAACCATCATTTGCAGTGCTTGCTCACCAACAGAATCTTTCATCTCTTGGTAAAACTCACTCTTTGTTATATCTCCATCTTTGGATGTAACGATTGCTTCGTCATCAGAAGCATTCCCTGAACAAGCCGAGAGTGCAAGAACAGATGCTGCTAACGTGAACGATAGTACTGTTTTTTTCATCATAGTTAGATACTCCTCTGTAAATGTAATTAACAAGTGACACTATAACATACAAACGAATCGAGTACAAAAAAGTTCCCGTTAAATTCGCCCAACTATTGAAAAGGGGTTCGCATAAGATACAAAAGAAGAGAGGGGGTGCTTCGATGAGTGGATACGCTGGAGGTACTGGAGCAGGATCTGGATTCGCATTGTTGGTTGTCCTGTTCATTCTATTGATCATTGTAGGCGCGGCATACTTGTACTAAAATGTAAATAAAAATCCACCCCGTATAGGGGGTGGATTTTTCACTTTATTAAACCTTTAAAAAGACTTCAACGTAAAGTGACAACATTAAAATAGTAATCAGTACATTTACGGTTGCATATATTTTATTTTGCTTTTCTTCAGGGATTTCCCGTGATTCGCAAAGTGCGAACGTCATCTTGTTGATTTGGAACAAGTAGAATAATGAAAAGAGAACAGTTATTATCAAAATCACGTGCATACCCCCTTTGGACATCTCTATTCATCATAGCAGACTGGGCAGAGATTTGGGAATTATTTATCCTCACCTGAAGCGAGCTTCAGATTGGCGGGGGCTGCAGTCAGATGCCCATTTTCCTCATTAAATGTCTGACCGAGGCTTTCAAATCCCTTTTCAAAAATTTCCATAAAGTCTTCGCCATATACATTGCGAATAACGGACATGACCTCTAAAAACTCAGGGAACTTACCATAGAGATTTTTGATTGGAAGTGATCCGTCCAAAATTGTATGATCGGAGACAAAGTAGTTTTCCGTCATTTCTTTGAGCAATTCTTCGCCAAGTTCAGTGACGAGGACATATGTATTCCTGCGATCATCTTCTTTTTTGAAAAACTTTAAGTACTCTCGCTGTTCTAGTTTTTTTGAAAAGTTGAATGCCGTAGAGACATGCATGACTCCAAACTTTGCGATATCCGATATTGTGGCACCTTGCAAATGATAGGCAATCCAAAGGATATGATGTTCGTTAATATTCAAGTCATAAGGTTTTATCCATTGTTGCCAGTCTTTTTCAACAGCTTTCCACAAAGCTTTCGACATCTGCGCAAGACGTTGAGTGTAAATCATTGCTTCCTTGTAGGAATATTCCTGTTCGGACATGCCAGCACCTACTTCCTATTTTCTATAGATGTTTTCATTATAGCAAGAAAGCAACAAATAAAAAAGTTAGAATTAAAAAATAATTCAATTCGTTTAAATTTTTCATCTCATAATAAAAAACATCCCCTAAAATGAGGGATGTTTAAGATGACTTTTTAATGATTCTGCTGTGCTGCAACATGCCGTTCAAGTTCTTCAATTGCAGATTGAATTTCTTGGATCTCGTTTTCCAGACGGTTACGTGATCCTTCATCCGCAGTGCGCCAGCCGCCTACAGAATCTTTGACCCCTTCAATTGCAGGCTGAACGTTTTGGTTCGCAAAATCTGAAACGGATTCTTTCAGCTCATTCACTCGGCCTTTCACATCTTTCAGCTTTGCCTTCAAATCGGCAGATGCAGTTGCTACAGACGAACGCATCTCGCTTCCGGACTGCGGAGTTGAGTATAGTACTGTAATCGCAGCAGCCACTGACCCGACAGCCAGTCCTGCAAAAAATGTAGAAGTTTTCATGTATTGCTCACTCCTTCCTATTCATTTCATTTCCTTGTCATGCATCGTTAAAACCTGGTTGCCTTTTAAATGAGTTGTTATGCGTGTGTTTGGAGATGTTTTTTAATGTCTCCTGCAAGTTCTTGAATTCGTTCGCTAGGGAATTCTTCTGTTTTTTGATCCCATGTTGGACGGTACCCATCTGTTTCATCATATCTAGGTACGAAATGCAGATGGAAGTGGAAAACGGCTTGGCCTGCTGCAGCCCCATTATTTTGGACAAGGTTCATCCCCGCAGGGTTAAACGTATCCTTAATGGCATTTGCAAGTTTAGGAGCAACTGCAAATAGATGAGAAGCCTCATCGGAAGTAAGGTCGTACACATTTTCCCTATGGTTTTTAGGAATTAAGAGGACATGCCCTTTAGTGACTGGCATAATGTCCATGAAAGCAATTACGTGTTCATCTTCATACAAAACTTCTCCAGGGAGTTCCCCAGCTGCGATTTTACAGAAAATACAAGAGGACATTTGTACACTTCCTTTCATGAATGTCATTAGTGTAGCATATTTTCAGATAATCGGCATGAGCTGGACAAGGCATTGTTGTATCAGTTTTGGTAAACTAGAAGAAGAATGGAGGAAGACGCATGGCAATACTTGACTTGAAAGACGTAACAGGCGGTTATTCAAGAAAACCTGTTCTGCATGAAGTATCATTTAATATTCAAAAAGGTGAATTAGTCGGGCTGATTGGACTAAACGGTGCGGGTAAAAGTACAACTATCAAACACATTATCGGGTTGATGAATCCTCAAGGAGGAGCCATTGAAATTAATGGCGTCACATTTGACGAGGATGCTGAACAGTATCGGAAGTCGTTCAGCTATATTCCTGAAACTCCAATCTTGTATGAAGAACTAACGCTGCGTGAACATTTAGAACTTACTGCGATGGCATATGGAATCCCTCAGGACGTATTTGAAGCGCGATCAGCAGCGTTACTGAAAGAGTTTCGAATGGAAAAACGCTTAAAGTGGTATCCGTCTCATTTCTCAAAAGGGATGCGGCAAAAAGTTATGATTATGTGTGCGTTTCTCGCAGAACCCGCACTCTATATTATCGATGAACCTTTTGTCGGACTCGATCCACTGGGGATTCGCTCATTGCTTGCCCAGCTTACACAGAGAACGGAAAATGGAGCATCTGTTTTAATGTCGACACACGTATTGTCAACCGCTGAAAAACATTGTGACAGAATCATCCTCTTGCACGAAGGCAGCGTGCGGGCACACGGGACCATGGACGATTTGCGAAAAGCATTTGGGCGTCCGGAAGCGTCATTGGACGATTTATACATTGCGATGACAGAGGAAGCTGATTATGAACAGCTTACGTGATCTATGGGGAAGTCGTTTCGGAAAATATGTAATGGAATTGCAGCGCTACTTACAATATGTGTTCACGGGGCATTTGGCGATTGTCATGCTGTTTTCAATTGGAGCAGCAGGCTACGCTTATAGTGAGTGGCTAAAAGATGTGCCCGCGGAGTTGCCGGCAGCTTGGCTGATTGCATTATTGCTCTCAGGCTCAACGTTCATTGCAACACCCGTGACGCTGCTTAAACCAGCAGATGCTGTCTATTTGCTGCCTCTTGAAAAAGAGTTGCCGACGTATACAGGCAGAGCGCTGAACTGGACGTTCTTCTCAAAATTACCGTTGCCAATCATTGTTTTCATCGTCGCACTTCCCATGTTAAGTGCATATGATATTGGCGGTAAATCAGTATTTGGCTTATTGCTACTGATAGTGATCGTCGCGATGTGGGCGAGCGTGCGAACGGAGTTCCTTTATCGTAAAGCGAACGAAGGACAAGGAGTATGGCAAGATCGCTTCATTCGTTTTGTGCTAAGTACGCTGGTATTTTATGCAGTCTTGAATGAACAGTGGATTATCTTGGCGGTCATTGTAATTGCCTATGTGCTCTATGGATCATTGTGGAAGAAGAAAGCAGCGATGCAGCCGTTCCCTTATACTCATTTTATCGAACTTGAACAGAATCGGATGATGGGTTTTTATCGCTTTGCAAACTATTTCACCGAGGTCCCTCATTTGACGGGCTCTATCAGCAAGCGGTCTTGGCTTGGTGTATTCATGCCCGATGCCCACGTAGAACGTACAGATGCGCAAAGCTTTTTGCTGCGTCGGACGTTTATCCGGACGGACGAATCATTTTGGCTGTGGCTCCGGCTGACGGTGTTGTCTATTTTAGGAGTAGTATTCATCCCATTCCCAATCGTCGCATTTGTTTTCATTGGGGCACTTGCCTTCGCATCTGCAATTCAAACGCTGCAAACATTGCGTGGCGGGGATGAATTCCGCATGGATTTATTATTCCCAAATACAGAGGAGACACGTCCAAAGGAAATTTTCCATTTAACGGAGCGTGTTCAATGGCTGCAGGCAGGTCTTGTTTTACTTGCAGGTTTACTCATGCATGGTTTGTCAGTAACACCTTTCATTATGGGGGCTGTTGTACTGATTATATCTGAAGCAACAATTCGTTTAACGAATAATAAAGAAGAAGAGTAGGAATATTCGAAAAAGTACTTGCAATATGGAGGAAGGATTCGTTACAATAATTAAAAGGGTTCCGAGGTGAGAGAGATGGAGAATAATTATTCATATGCTGAGTTCCTAAAGGCTGTGGGAAAGAATAGTTCCTCAATGCAAGCGGAAAAAATGCTGAATGACATCTACATCGATTTGTTCTTGAATCACATCCACCGTGAACAAACTCGAACACGTTTGCTGGAAGAGATTGATGCGGCCCTGGATCGTAATGATAAGCCGACCTTTATGCAGCTGACAGATTCTCTGCAGCAGCTAGACGAAAAAGAATGATTCCAACCTGTGCGCATTTGCGTGCAGGTTTTTTTGAGAAAAAACATACGTTCGCTTTTCGCTTTGGGTTAGAGAGGGAATGTGATAAAATAGACTATAGAGGAACACTAGGGAGTGACGTTCAGTGACAGATACATTTAATCTGCAAGCCCCATATACGCCCCAAGGCGATCAGCCTGCTGCTATCAAAAAATTAGTCGCTGGTATCAAGAACGGCGAGAAGCATCAGACGCTGCTGGGGGCAACAGGTACAGGTAAGACATTTACCGTTTCCAACGTTGTAACAGAAATCAATAAGCCGACTTTGGTCATCGCTCATAACAAAACGCTTGCAGGGCAGCTTTACAGTGAATTTAAAGAGTTCTTCCCTGATAATGCAGTTGAATACTTTGTCAGCTTTTACGATTATTATCAGCCGGAAGCGTATGTCCCGCAAACAGATACGTATATAGAGAAAGATTCAAGTATTAATGATGAAATCGATAAATTGCGTCACTCTGCAACTGCATCCCTTTTTGAGCGGAGAGATGTACTGATCGTCGCGTCAGTTTCTTGTATATATGGTTTGGGGTCACCGGAAGAATATGGGTCTCACATGATATCCCTCCGTCCCGGACTCGAGATTGACAGAAATCAGCTATTACGAAAATTCGTTGATAACTTATACGAACGGAACGATGTAAGTTTTACACGCGGAACGTTCCGTGTAAGAGGGGATGTAGTAGAAATTTTCCCAGCGTCTCAAGATGAAAGATGTATCCGCATAGAATTTTTCGGAGACGAGATTGATCGATTGCGGGAAGTAGATGCACTGACAGGTGAAGTGCTGGGTGAACGCGAACACGTAGCGATCTTCCCGAATTCCCACTTCGTTACAGGTGAAGCGAAAATGGTCAAGGCGATTGAACGAATCGAAATAGAATTGGAAGAACAGCTGAAAATCATGAGAAAAAACGACAAACTCTTAGAAGCACAGCGACTTGAGCAGCGAACACGATACGACTTAGAAATGATGCGTGAGATGGGATTCTGTTCAGGAATCGAAAACTATTCACGTCACTTATCGCTTCGTGATGCTGGGGAGACCCCCTATACGCTGATCGACTATTTCCCTGATGACTTCCTGATTGTGGCAGATGAAAGCCACGTGACGCTTCCGCAAATCCGAGGCATGTATAACGGAGACCAAGCGAGGAAAAAAGTTCTGGTTGAACATGGATTCCGGCTTCCTTCTGCTTTGGACAACCGTCCGCTCATGTTCGAGGAATTTGAAAAGCACGTGAATCAGGCGATTTATGTTTCTGCAACACCAGGACCGTATGAAATAGAACATACACCTAAAATGGTAGAACAAATTATCCGTCCAACCGGTTTGCTCGATCCGATCATTGAAGTGCGTCCAATCGAAGGACAAATTGATGATCTGCTGGATGAAATCAACGAGCGCAGTAAAAGAAATGAACGGGTGCTCATCACAACACTTACTAAAAAAATGTCTGAGGATTTGACGGATTATTTGAAAGAAGCTGGAGTGAAAGTGAACTACCTTCACTCGGAGATTAAAACCTTGGAGCGAATCGAAATAATTCGCGAACTGCGACTAGGAACTTACGATGCTTTAGTAGGCATTAACTTGTTGAGGGAAGGTCTCGATATCCCAGAAGTATCACTCGTAACCATTCTCGATGCGGACAAAGAAGGGTTCCTTCGTTCAGAACGTGCACTGATTCAAACAATTGGACGCGCAGCACGGAACTCTGAAGGACGAGTCATTATGTATGCTGACAGATATACGGATTCGATGAATAAAGCAATCGAGGAAACCGAGCGACGCAGAGAAAAACAAATGGCGTATAACGAAGAACATAATATAACACCGAAAACGATTCAAAAAGGAATTCGCGATGTCATCCGTGCGACACAAGCTTCTGAAGAATCGCTTTCATTTATGGATAAAGTGACAGAAGGCAAGAAGTTGACGAAAGAAGAAAAACTGACATTGCTTGCAACGCTTGAAAAAGAAATGAAAGAATCAGCGAAGGCACTCGACTTTGAGCGTGCTGCTGAGCTTAGAGATACCATATTGGAATTGAAAGCGGAAAGGTGAGAAGGCATGAAAAATACTGAAATCTACATTCAAGGTGCGAGAGCGCATAACTTGAAAAATATTAACGTCACCATTCCCCGAGATCAGCTGGTCGTTATGACAGGTCTCTCAGGATCGGGTAAATCATCCCTCGCTTTTGATACGATTTATGCAGAAGGACAGCGCCGTTACGTGGAGTCGCTCTCCTCCTATGCCCGGCAGTTCCTTGGGCAAATGGACAAACCGGATGTCGATCTTATTGAAGGACTCTCTCCGGCCATTTCAATCGATCAGAAAACTACCAGTCGAAATCCGCGTTCCACAGTTGGAACAGTTACGGAAGTTTACGACTATTTAAGATTGCTGTTTGCTCGCGTTGGGAAACCGATTTGTCCCAATCATGGGATTGAAATTACATCACAGACAGTAGAGCAGATGACAGACCGTGTGCTCGAGTTGGAAGACCGGACCCGCATCCAAATATTAGCGCCTATCGTTTCCGGCAGAAAAGGGACACATGTAAAGTTGCTGGAAGACCTGAAAAAACAAGGATATGTGCGTGTTAGAATCGATGGCGAAACCTTCGATTTAGATGACAACATCGACTTGAACAAAAACAAAAAGCATAACATTGAAGTGGTTGTTGACCGGGTAGTTATTAAAGAAGGAATTGCAGGCCGTCTCAGTGATTCTCTGGAAGCGGCTCTTCGTCTTTCCGAAGGGACTGCACTTGTGGATGTGATCGACGGGGAAGAACTATTATTCAGCGAACACCACGCATGTCCAATTTGCGGATTTTCTATCGGTGAATTAGAACCTAGAATGTTTTCGTTTAACAGCCCATTTGGTGCGTGCCCGGACTGCGATGGTCTTGGCATGAAATTAGAAGTAGATCCGGATCTTGTAATTCCTGATCCCTCTCTTTCACTAAAAGACGATGCAATCGTCCCATGGATACCTACAAGTTCACAGTACTATCCAGAACTGCTGAAGACTGTTGCTGATCATTATGGCATCTCCATGGAGTGTCCTGTAAGTGAAATGGCCTCAGAGGATTTGAATAAGATTCTTTATGGATCTAAGGATGAACGGATACGATTCAAGTATACAAATGAGTTCGGACAGACTCGAGATAATGCGATTTACTTCGAAGGGGTTTTATCGAATGTAGAACGCCGTTTCAAAGACACATCTTCTGACTATGTCCGTGAACAGATGGAGAAGTACATGGCGCAGCGTCCATGTCCTACATGTGACGGCTACCGTTTGAAACAAGAATCACTCGCCGTGAAAGTGGATAACATACACATTGGTCAAGTAACCGAGAAATCGATTATCGAAGCAAGCGCATTTTTCAATGACCTTGAGCTTTCAGAAAAAGATGCGAAAATTGCTGAACTGATCCTCCGGGAAATCAATGAGCGGCTTGGTTTTCTTGTCAACGTAGGCCTCGATTATCTAACACTTTCCCGCGCAGCTGGAACGCTTTCAGGTGGAGAAGCACAGCGTATCCGCCTTGCGACTCAAATCGGTTCACGCTTAACAGGTGTCCTTTATATACTCGATGAACCTTCGATTGGGCTGCATCAGAGAGATAATGACCGACTGATCAGTACACTGAAAAGTATGAGAGACATCGGAAACACGCTCATTGTCGTGGAGCATGATGAAGACACGATGATGGAAGCTGATTACCTGATCGACATTGGACCTGGGGCAGGTGTAGCGGGAGGCGAAATTGTCTCTGCAGGCACTCCACAAGAGGTGATGGCAGATCCTAACTCATTGACAGGGCAGTATTTGAGCGGGAAGCGTTACATTCCACTGCCGTTTGAGCGCAGGAAATCGGATGGTCGCAAAATAAATATTAAAGGTGCCACTGAAAATAATCTGAAAAAAGTGAATGCCGAGTTCCCGCTAGGCCAGTTTATCGCAGTGACGGGTGTTTCAGGATCGGGTAAAAGTACGCTTATCAACAATGTCCTGTATAAAATATTGGCGCAAAAGCTGAATCGGTCCAAACAACGTCCGGGTGCGTATAAAAGCGTTGAAGGATTGGAAGAATTAGAAAAGGTAATTGAAATCGACCAATCTCCAATTGGACGGACACCGCGTTCTAATCCCGCTACGTATACAGGCGTATTCGACGATGTCAGAGATGTATTTGCGATGACGAACGAGGCGAAAGTCAGAGGCTATAAAAAAGGAAGATTCAGTTTCAATGTGAAAGGCGGACGGTGCGAGGCGTGTCGAGGTGACGGAATCCTTAAAATTGAAATGCACTTCTTGCCTGATGTCTACGTTCCTTGTGATGTGTGTCACGGAAAGAGATATAATCGGGAAACGCTTGAAGTCACGTATAAAGGGAAGAACATTGCAGATGTCCTGGAAATGACAGCAGAATCTGCATCCGTGTTCTTTGAAAATATCCCTAAAATTCAGCGGAAGCTGCAAACGATTGTTGACGTCGGATTAGGGTATGTTCAATTAGGACAGCCTGCCACAACACTTTCCGGCGGAGAAGCACAACGCGTCAAGCTCGCCTCTGAACTTCACAAACGCTCAAATGGAAAGTCGTTCTACATTTTGGATGAACCGACGACAGGTCTTCATGTACACGATATTGCCAAACTCCTTAAAGTGCTAGAACGACTTGTCGAAACGGGAAATACAGTATTAGTCATCGAACATAACTTGGACGTTATTAAAACTGTGGATCATATTATTGACCTTGGACCTGAAGGCGGTGACAAGGGCGGACAAATCATCGCTGCAGGAACACCGGAACAAGTGGCTGAAAATAAAAAGTCGTATACAGGAAGGTACTTGAAACCTATCTTGGATCGAGATCGCGGTCGGATGTCGGCAAGAATCGAGCAAGCTGAAAATCCAGTAACATGAAACTTTTTTTGTTGTGAACCGTATAGATAAGCAGATCATATGCACCATCATTCCACTCAGGAGGCGAAAGAAATGCAAAACGAAAGAAAACGCATTTTAACTATGCTTGAAAATGGAACGATTTCTACGGACGAGGCATTGACGCTGCTAGAAGCACTCTCTCAAGATGATTCTGCAAAAAAGCCTGCTGGATTTTTTACTGAAATTGAACCAGCCACAACCAGCGGTGATTCTGCACAAGAGTCACAAGAACAACCTCATGCTGAACCGAAAATGGATGAGGGAAAACAGGACAAAGATTCTTCAAAAGAAAAGGGACAGTCTTCAAAGTCTGGTTGGTCAGGCGCTTCTGCTGAAGAATTCATGGAAGATATTCGTAAAGATCTGACGAATGTTGGTGACCAATTTATGCAATTCATGCAGAGTGCAGTTCAAAAAGTGAAGCAGTTTGATATGGAAAATCCTTTTGGCGCTTCCACAACGTTTGAGCACAATATGCAAAAAGACGGTAAAGACCTAGATGAAATCATCGTGGATATCGACAATGGTAAATTATCGATTGTACCCGGTGAAGGGGACGAAGTTTCAGCTGTATTCTCAGTAAAGACATTCACATCGAATACCGAAGAAGAAGCAAAACAAGAATTCATGGAAAAACTGATCTTCGTAACAGAGGATCAGGCATTGAGAATTTCAAGTAATTCTAAAACGGTACAAGTGAATACGGTTCTTACTGTTCCGTCGAAACTGTACCGCAAGATTTCTGTCCGGCTGTTACACGGCGGATTTGAATTGCGTAATCTGGAAACGGATGCTTTGCGCGTAAAAACAGCGAATGGGAAAGTCAATATTAGCTACGTTAAAGCAAACGAAGTGGACATTGAAACTCTTAATGGAGAAATTCGGTTGCTCAGTATCGAAAGTAAGAAACTTGAGACTCAGACATTGAATGGTCTCATTTACATTGATGGAAAAGTGAAAGATGCTCAAGCGAGAACACTTAACGGTTCCATCTCCGTAACAACTGCACATGAAACTCCCGAAAAAATAGATGTGAAAAGTGTAGGCGGCAATATCGAGCTGTATGTACCTCGTCAGCTGTCGTTAGTGGGAAGCATTACCTCCACAATTGGCAGCTTGAATTTGAAACTGCCAGATGTAGAGAATACATCTAATCAGGATCAGCTGCTGCATCGCTCTATGAACTTTAAGAAGGATATCGAGGATGCTCCTTCCACTCTGCACGTTTTTGCAGAATCTAAAACGGGCTCTATCATGGTTTGTTATACTCCCGATAAGGCTGAATAAGGAATACACTGGGTCTCCTCTCGAAGCAATCGAGGGGAGGCTTTTTAATCGTTCCGCCAGAATAATGAAAATCGGTTGGGAATCGATACAAAAAACCGTTCAAAATCCTATGTTCAATGTTAGAATGATGCATAGGTGACAAATGAAGATGGAGGTGGCTATCAGATGGGTCGAGTCACGGTTAAAGATATACAGGAACGGTTTGACTTGGAATTGCTGGCAGGTGCCAGAGGAATTGACCGAACCATTGAGTTAAGTGATATCTCCCGTCCCGGACTGGAGATGGCAGGCTATTTCGATTTCTATACGCGCACGCGCATCCAATTGTTAGGGAAGACGGAGATTTCATTCTTCGAAATGCTTCCTGAATCACTTCGAATTGAACGTATGGATTTGTTATGTACGCCGGATACTCCCGCATTTGTTTTGGCCCATGGCGTGGCGCTTCCGCCAGAGCTTGAAATAGCTGCAGAGCGAATGGGGATTGCTGTTTTAGGAGCGGATATCCCGACTACGAGACTTTCGGGGATGATCACGAATTTTATATCAGGTCGATTGGCTCCGATGAAAACCCTGCATGGAGTTTTAGTGGATGTTTATGGAATTGGTGTGCTGATCACCGGAAAAAGCGGTGTCGGAAAAAGTGAGACGGCACTTGAACTAGTGAAGCGCGGACATCGGCTTATTGCAGATGATTCCGTTGAAATTCGGGAAGTGGGGAAGAATATTTTAATCGGCAGTCCTCCGCCGCTGCTTCAGCATATGTTAGAAATTCGAGGCGTCGGAATCATAGATATTATGACATTATTCGGAGCGAGTTCTGTTAAAGATGATAAGCGGATTGTTCTTGTCATCGATTTGGAAATATGGGATCCGGAGAAAATGTATGACCGTCTAGGTGTGGATGAAGACAAACTGAAGATTATGGACTCCGAAGTGAGGAAATTGATTGTACCTGTTCGTCCTGGGCGAAATCTATCTGTGATCATAGAAGTAGCTGCAATGGATTATCGACTCAAAACATTAGGCATTAATGCAGCTGAAGAATTTACAAACAAGCTGGATGCAGTGATTAGTCAAAAGTCGGCTGCGGCAGAAGAAAAGGGGATTCATCGGTAAATGAATACATTATTAGCAATCGATCCAGTTGCGTTTTCTTTTGGTACTTTTGAAGTCCGATGGTATGGGATTTTAATTGCAACAGGTATCATTTTAGCGTTTTTACTCGTACAGAAAGAAATGGTAAAACAAAAGATGCACCCGGATTTCCTTACGGATATGCTCATATGGGCAGTTCCCATCTCCATCATTTCCGCTCGAATTTACTATGTTATTTTCTCTTGGGACTTCTATAAAGATCATCCCGGGGATATTATTAAGATTTGGGAAGGCGGCATCGCCATTCACGGTGCGTTGATTGGCGCTATTATTACAGCCGTGATCTTTACAAGAAAACGCGGAGTGTCTTTCTGGAAAGTAGCAGATATCACAGC
>JARIBI010000249.1 GCA_029257435.1 Sporosarcina sp.
ATTGCATTTATTGAATCTCCAGAAGCTGAACGTGTTGCAACTGACTTACCTGCTTCATAAACAGGCAACTGCGCTTCAACTGCAGCTTTATCAGTTCCATCAATTGCATTTTTCAATTGGGCAGCAAGCTCCCCATTTTCTTTTTCGTAGGCAGCGAATAATTTGTCCCACTCGGATTCACTGTCTGCGCCAAGTTTTTGTATAGACGTTTTAAAGTGGTCATAAACTTCTTCAGGGACGTGGAAGTCCTCTTCAAAAGTCCATTTGTAAGCTTCTTTTGTAAGTTTCATCTCATCTTCACCAAGTGGTGCTCCATGAGCATCTGATTTACCAGATTTGTTAGGTGAGCCATATCCAATAACAGTTTTCACTTCGATTATTGTTGGACCGCCTGTATTTTGTTTCGCTTGTTCAATTGCTTGAGACAAGCGCGCCGTGTCATTGCCGTCACCAACATGAATGTAATTCCATCCATATGATTCAAATCGATTTTGAATTTTTTCTGTGAAAGACATCTCTAATTCCCCATCTAGGGAGATGTCATTGCTATCGTAGAGAACAATTAGCTTATCTAATTCAAGATGTCCTGCGAGTGAAATCGCCTCAGCCGCCACGCCTTCCATTAAGTCTCCGTCTCCACATAGCGCATAAGTGTAATGATCTACAACATCATAACCTGGCTTATTGTAAGTAGCAGCAAGGTGCTTTTCAGCCATAGCCATACCAACAGCCATTCCAATACCTTGTCCTAACGGTCCTGTGGTCGCTTCGACTCCAGCTGTATGACCATATTCAGGGTGACCCGGTGTTTTAGATCCCCACTGACGGAAGTTCTTTAGTTCCTCCATCGGCAAATCATATCCGCTTAAATGGAGCATGCTATATAGCAGCATTGAGCCATGACCTGCCGACAAAACAAAGCGATCCCGGTTAAACCAAGATGGGTTTGACGGATTATGATGCATGTGCTGTGTCCAGAGCACATACGCCATTGGCGCAGCACCCATAGGAAGGCCAGGGTGGCCAGAATTTGCTTTTTCGATAGCGTCGATCGATAACGTCCGGATCGTATTAATCGCCAGTTGATCAGTAGTGTTGGTCATCGGTAAGTACACCCTTTCACAATCTCTTATTTTAACTAGATTCCTCATCCATTGTAATGAAAAAACCGCAGGAATACAAACTGCGGTCAGATGATATGCGGATACTTAATTTAAAAACTTCTTGTTTTGAGCATCTTTTACTTTTTCAGGTGTTACATCATTTCCATCAGGGTCCAGCACTTTAACATTTTCGATGGTATCTCTCATTGTTGAACGGAAAGTTTTCAAATACTCACTGCGCAATTGAGATTGCTCTTTCGCTTCTTCAATGGAAAGACCTGAGGTTTTTGCCTTTTTTGCAAGCTCATTAATACGGTTTATCTTATTTTCTTCCAGCATAACGTTCCCTCCAGTTTACATTCATTATTTAGAACGTAAACAAAAACGAACAGAAGTGCAACCAATTAGCCTTCCTGCTCTGCAACAAATTCCTGATATCGTCTATGGACCGTCGCCTTGCTCACCTGATGACCAAGCCCTTTAAGTACAGAAGTGATTTCTTCAAAAGTCAGTCCCTTATCACGCAAAGAAACAATTTCAAGTACGGGTGCATCTACTCGTTCCCTGCCTTCTGCATTACCTTGGTTTCGTAAATTGTGTTCTGGTCTGTACCCTGCCTCTACGGCGCGTTTCATTCCCCTTCTTATCTTTGCATTATGTAATTTCCGCTGATATTCTTCTACTATTGCAAGTATTTCAAGAAGCATGGAGTCCATTTCGTTTAATTCTAATGGGCCGCTGTCATGATTCGTAAAAACCGAAGTATTTGTTTTTGCGAGCAGGTGTAAAACTGCGACACGGGCATTCCCTCTGCCAAGACGTGTTTCATCTTGGATTAAAACAGCATCAACAGAATCCTCTTTGATATAATCAAGAAGATCCAATAGGCCTTCTCGATCCAATTCATACCCACTGTGTTTGTCATTGAATGATTCAGCCACGCTAAAATCCAATTTTTTAGCCAGCGCTGTCAGTTCTTCATGCTGACGCGTTAATGATAACTCCTGAGTATCTTTTTCAGTACTTACTCTGCAGTACAAAACGCAATTTCCCCGATTCCCCATTATTTTCCCTCCTCTGCAAGGACGAGTCGAGTATCGTCAACCTCCGGCCCAAAATGAGCAGGCAACTTGAGATCTTCACCTGCAATAATAGCAGAATCAGATAAATTATTCAGTGTCGCCACTTCTCGTATCCACCGGTCAGCAGGCACTTCACCTGCATAGCGTTCTGCTAGCTGATAAAGCGTATCCCCTTCGACGACTGTTACTTCAATAATGTCTTGAGGTACTGAAAATTTAAGAATAAGGACGAAAGTTAATATTGCAAATAAAGTAAAGGCCGCTATGATATTTTTGTTTTTTTGGATGATTGTCATGGATGTTTTCCCCTTTCAGAATGTACGTTCGCTTCTATACTTTTATTATATGCGAACAAAGGTTTGTGTGTCAACACTAAAAATTAGAACCTTTGTTTGCTATGCGTACGAACACATGTTATACTATTTTCATAGAAACACTTCGCAGAGCGACGTCTCCTGCAAAAATAGTGAAGAGGTGAACATATTGAAAAAGATCTCCAAAAGACAGGAAGACATCCTGACTTTCATTAAAGATGAAGTGCAGAAAAAGGGATATCCGCCTTCCGTACGGGAAATTGGTGAAGCTGTTGGACTTGCTTCCAGCTCTACTGTCCACGGCCATCTCGCGCGCCTTGAAAGTAAAGGACTAATTAGACGAGATCCAACTAAACCACGTGCCATTGAGATTTTGGATCAAGATGGAATGGACGAGTTAAAAACAGGCGTCGTTCACGTCCCTTTAGTCGGAAAAGTTACAGCTGGTATTCCGATTACTGCCATTGAAAATATCGAAGAGTACTTCCCCATTCCGGATACGTTCGGGACTTCGGAAGATAACTTATATATGCTGGAAATCGTAGGAGATAGTATGATTGAAGCTGGTATTTTAAATGGAGACCGCGTCGTTGTGAAGCAGCAACATACTGCCAGTAATGGTGAAATTGTCGTTGCGATGACTGAGGAAGATGAGGCAACTGTGAAACGTTTCTTTAAAGAAAAAGATTACTTCCGTTTGCAGCCAGAGAACTCATCAATGGATCCTATTATTATTGAAAATGTATCGATTCTCGGCAAAGTTGTCGGTGTTTATCGCACGATTCATTAATTTTATATGTAAAAACTGCGTATTCCTCATTAACTTTGAGGGATACGCAGTTTTTTGTTTTAATGGGTGAATTTCGGATGCGGGTATGGGCACTTTCTATGGGTTTTGGTCATTTTAGTAAATTTATGAGCGCTTCCTCCGAGGTTATGAGCGCTTTCCGTGGTTTATGATCATTTCCTCAAGGTTATGAGCGCTTCCACGGGGTTTATGATCACTTCCTCACGTTTATGAGCGCTCCCACGGGGTTTATGATCATTTCCACAAGTTTATGAGCGCTTGCCGTGAGTTATGATCACTTCCTCACGTTTATGAGCGCTCTCACGGGTTATGATCATTTCCTCAAGTTTATGAGCGCTTTCCCCGGGTTATGATCACTTCCTCAAGCTTATGAGCGCTTTCCCCGGGTTTATGATCACTTCCTCAAGCTTATGAGCGCTTTCCGCCGTCTATGATCACTTCCACCTTACGATTTGATTAATTCAAGTTCGATTAATCGCTCGACAGATGATAGGATGGCGACTTTTACGTGTTCGTACGTCAGGCCGCCTTGGATGTACGCTGTATACGGCGGACGAATAGGGCCGTCCGCGGTTAACTCGATGCTGGAGCCTTGGATGAAGGTTCCTGCGGCCATAATGACATCATCTGCATAGCCTGGCATGTATGATGGCACAGGGCTCACGTGTGCATCGATTGGTGAGTTGGCTTGGATCATTTGGCAGAATGCGACCATTTGCTCGGCATTTTGGAATGATACCGATTGAATCAGATCTGTTCGTACTGCAGAATAATGAGGCGCTGTCACTAGGCCGTAGGATTCAAGCATCCCCGCAGTAAATTGTGCGCCTTTTACGGCTTGGCTTACGGTATGCGGTGCTAGGAAAAATCCTTGGTACATTTCTCGTAATGTATCCAGTGATGCCCCCGCTTCTGCGCCTAAGCCAGGTGAAGTCATGCGGTATCCGCATTTCTCAATCAAATCTTTTCTTCCTGCAATGTAGCCGCCTGTACGAGCGAGACCGCCACCTGGGTTTTTGATCAATGACCCCGCCATCAAATCTGCACCAACATCCGTCGGCTCCAGCTCTTCGACAAATTCACCATAACAGTTATCGGTAAATATAATAATATCGGGATGATTTGCTTTTATCCGCTTCACCATGTCGCCAATCTCGGCAACTGTGAAGGATGGCCGATCGGCGTATCCTCTTGAACGCTGAATACCAATCATTTTAGTGTTGGGATTGATCTGACGTTCAACTTCTTCATAGTCAACAGTTCCATCTTTCAATAAATCAACATGATGGTAGCCGATATTGAAGTCTTGCAGCGAGCCGGTATCTTGATCGCCACCAGATACGATTGACTCTAATGTATCATATGGTTTCCCTGTTATATAAAGCAGTTCATCTCCGGGACGCAAAATCCCGAAAAGGCTAATCGCAATCGCATGTGTTCCCGAAATGATTTGACCGCGCACTAGACATGCTTCCGCGCCAAAAACATCGGCATATAATTGCTCAAGCACTTCTCTGCCCGCGTCATCATATCCATATCCAGTGGATCCGGTCAAATGAAAGTCGCTCACACGATTCTTTCTGAACGCTGCCAATACTTTCTTTTGATTGAGGAAAGCGATGCGTTCTGTAGCTTTTGCATAAGGTTGTAGTTCGTTTTCGACTTTTTCTGCACGATTTAAGATTTCATCGTTCAATTGCTGTATACTCATTCAGGATGCTCCATTCTGTACCATAGGTTCACTGTCCATTTTAACAGGTAGAACGGTTTCGGTAAACGGATTCTCATCCTGACAATTTTAGAACGTATTGAACGGAGGAACTTTGAAGTGACATGGGATGTATTTAGTCTGATTGGTACAGCCGCATTTGCAATTTCGGGTGCGATTGTTGCGATGGAAGAGGACTTTGATATGTTTGGAGTCTATATATTAGGAATGGTCACTGCGTTTGGCGGAGGCGCCGTACGCAACGTTTTTATAGGAGTTCCCGTTTCAGTCTTATGGGGACAAGAGCTGTTTTTCACAGTCGCTTCAGTACTTATAGCAGTCATCTTTTTCTTTTCAGGATACTTGCTGAAGACGTGGAATAGGTGGGGATCTTACTTTGACGCGGTCGGGTTAGCTGCCTTTGCCATTCAAGGTGCCCTAATGGCTGTTGAGATGGAAATGTCTTTGTTCGCTGTAGTGGCGGCAGCGGTGTTGACGGGTGCCGGCGGAGGAGTCATCCGTGACTTGCTTGCCGGACGTCAGCCATTGGTCTTTAAAAGTGATATCTATGCCGTATGGGCTGCACTTGCTGGTTTAATTGTTGGATTCGATACGTATATACACGATGTTGCACTCTATATATTGCTTATTGCTACAGCCGGGTTACGCATGTTATCCATTAAGTTCCACTGGCAGCTGCCGCAGCGCTCTTTATTGCCAAAATAAAAAAGGCCAGTCATGGCCTTTTTTTATTGTTCATCTTTCAATATAACCGGTTTTGCAGGAACATAAGTAGAGATTGCATGCTTATAAATCAGCTGCTGCTTGCCGTCTGATTCTAGAAGAACTGTATAGTTATCATACGACTTAATCAACCCTTTAAGCTGGAAACCATTTGTTAAAAATACAGTTACAAACGTGTTATTCTTCCTTAGTGAATTCAGAAACGTATCTTGCATATTGGCATTTGCCATCTAATTTCCCCCCACAATTCTTATTCGCAATTAATGCCTGCTTTTTGTATTCGCGATATGCAGGTGAAATCCCTTTACATCGTCACATATTTTCTTAACCAGCAGCGTTTTCTCTGTTGTTGCATCATACCAATTGACTTCCAGCTTGTTGCGGAAGTACGTCATCTGCCGTTTTGCATAGTGGCGAGTATTCTTTTTAATGAGTTCGACTGCTTCATCTACTGATACATTACCATCAATTGCTTGATACAGCTCTTTGTATCCGATTGCTTGAACTGACTGGACGTCCCTTATATTTTGCTCCCATAATCCTTGGACTTCATTCAGTAATCCTTTTTCCATCATCAAATCGACACGACTGTCAATTCTCTCGTAAAGGAGCTTTCTAGGCAGCTCAAGGCCTATAATAGAAGACCGGTACATCGGTGTTGTGCCTTGGTCCGCTTCATGATTCGCTTTTGTCTCCCCGCTTACTTCTAGAATCTCTAAGGCTCTAACGAGTCGTCTATGATTATTCGGATGAATCTTTTCAGCACTTACCGGATCTTGCTGAAGAAGTCGCTCGTATAATACAGGAGCCCCTAACGATTCAAGCTCTCTCTCCAGACGGCTTCGCACTTCCAAATCAGCTGCTGCTTCCGTGAATCGGTAGTCAAAAAGAACAGACTGCATATACAGCCCTGTGCCGCCCGCCAAAATCGGGAATTTCCCACGGGATTGTATTTCTGATATCTTTTCCCGAACAAGTTGCTGGTATTCTGCTGCTGAAAACGATTCCCATGGAGATTTAATATCGAATAAGTGGTGAGGAATGCCTTCCATTTCGTCTTTTGTAATTTTGGCGGTCCCAATATCGAGACCACGGTAAACTTGCATAGCATCTCCATTGATCACTTCGCCGTTAAGGCAATGCGCAAGACCGACGGCCAGGGCAGTCTTCCCTGAAGCTGTAGGACCAGCAATTGCTATCACTTCTGCTGGTTGATTCATAAATTATTCACCCACTGTTTCATCATAGTCAGCACAGATTCTCTCGAAGTTCCTTGTAAGGATTCATGTCTAACACCTTCAAATAGATGAACGCGTACATTTTCTACACCCGCATCCTGATACATTTCCGCTGCTTCAAAAATTCCGCTTCCCATGTTACCTACAGGATCTTCTGTCCCTGCAAATAAAAGTACAGGCAATTTCTTAGGAACTGATTCGTATGCGGATGTCGAACTGATTAATTTTAAGCCGTCAAATAAGACATGGAAGAAATGATTCGTTGAAACCACTCCCGATAGAGGATCCTCAATATAATCATGCACAGTTTGCCGATCTGTTGAAAGCCAATCGAACTTCGTCTTTGGATTTTCAATGGTTTTGTTGTATCCTCCAAAACCAATCCTATCAAGTACTTCACTTGGTGCATGCGAACCGTCTTTAATGGATAAAACAGAGGCTAGAATACTGCCTCCAACTCTTGTCATACCTGGTTTTCCAGCAGTTCCGGAACAAATAAGGGCATCTATTTCTTTTCCGTATTTTTGAGAAAAACGACGGACAATAAACGATCCCATACTGTGTCCAAACAGAATGCGCGGCTGGTTAGAGTCACCTGCACTAAATGCATTCATGACTTCCCGCACATCTTCAACGAGTCTATCAAATGTGATCCCCTCGCCAAAGTCCCCTAGCTGGTTTTGGTCAAGCGCCCGTTGTCCATGTCCGCGCTGGTTATATCCAGTGACTAGGTAGCCAGATTGAGACAGATCATTCATAACTGCTTCGTACCGCCCAATATGCTCTGCCATGCCATGAACGAGATGGATGTGTCCGCGTGAAGTTCCAGAAGGTTCCATGATATAGGCATCAAGAATTACTCCATCAGACATTTTAAGTTCCTGTTGTTTCATTACATTCCCTCCTCCCTTACATTACTCTCTTGAACATTTTTTCAAGTTCATAAGTTGTGAAGTGGATTAACACAGGTCGTCCATGCGGACATGTATATGGATTTTCTGCATTTCCTAAATCAGTTAACAACCGATTCATGTCTTCCATTGTTAAGTGATGATTTGCTTTGATAGATTTCTTGCAGCTCATCATAATTGCTGAGTCTTCGCGCAGTTTAGCAATGTTCACTTGACGGGTGTGCAATACTTGTTCAATCATTTCTTCAATAATTGAAGAAGCTTCTGCCGCGGGGAACCATGAAGGATACTCTTTTACTGTGTACGATGAAGGACCGAATTGCTCCAGGTAAATACCGACTTCTTCTAACGCATCGAGTCTTTCTTCAATCTTTAGCTGTTCATCTGCTGAATAATGGAAGATTAAAGGCATTAACAACATTTGTCGTTCATCATGATCCACTTCTGCGATTTTCGTCCTGAAATACTCATACTTAATGCGCTCTTGAGCCGCATGCTGGTCGATCATATAAAAGCCATCCTCATTTTGTGCAACGATATAAGTTCCATGGACTTGTCCTACTGGCAAGAGTGTTGGGAATGACGCTTTTTCTTCAGATTGCACTTCTTCATCCTGAGTTGTAATTGCTTGCCATTCATCGTCAGGCTTAGACATTTCATTTGTCTCCACAGGATCTGCTGTAACATCTGGAGTGATCGTCATGTCTTCATTTAGCGGAATTTCTTCGACCGTCCAAGAAGACTTTTGCCGGGGAGGATAATTGCTCGTCGTTTGAAAATCTTGGACTGGCTTTACATTGCGTTCTGGATGTTTCCAAAATGATTCTTGTACACTAGGGGTGCTTGGCTTTTTCTTCTCTTTCATGATTGCATCGGGAACAATGATCGCTTTCTTTACTGCCGCATGCACCCCTTCGCGGACGGCTGCAAGCAATTCACCTTCTTTACTCACTTTAATATATTGCTTTGAAGGATGGACGTTGACATCTGTTAAGTATGGATCTGCCTCTGCCTGCAGAACAATGATTGGAAACCGGCCGATCGGTAAATACGTGTGCATCGCTTCTAAAACGGCTTTGTTGACGGGATAGCTTTTCACCCATCTGCCGTTAATGAGCACTGTCATGTAGTTTTTAGATGCCCGGGTCATTTCAGGCAAGGTCACATAGCCACTCACTTTGTAATCTGCGTTTTCAGCTTGAAAAGGGATCATTTTTTTGGCAACTGCGATGCCATACACGTCAGATAACACGCGAAGCAAATCGCCTGAACCTGATGTTTTGAGCAGCACTTGCTGGCCGTGAGCTAAACGAAATGCAATAGCAGGGTGGCTGATTGCGAGCCGATTGACTAAATCGATGGTATGACCTATTTCAGTTTGGATCGTCTTCATATATTTCAAGCGGGCAGGTGTGTTGAAAAACACTTGTGAGATAGTAATATCCGTTCCTTGCCGAAGTGCTGCCGCACGGTGAGTAATCACCTTTCCGCCTTCAATATCCACTTCTGTGCCGCTGATTCCGTCAGACGTCCAGAGATGCACTTTTGATACTGCTGCAATACTTGCTAATGCTTCACCTCTGAAACCCAGTGTGCGAATTCTAAACAAATCATGCTCATTGACGATCTTACTCGTCGCATGGCGCTCAAATGCTCGAATAGCGTCTGTCGTCGTCATTCCATTTCCATTGTCTGTTATCCGAATACTTGTTAACCCTGCTTCTTCGAGTGTAATTTCAATCGACGTACTTCCAGCATCGATTGAATTTTCCACAAGCTCTTTCACGATGGATGCAGGTCGTTCTACAACTTCTCCAGCCGCAATTTTATTTGCTAATGGTTCGTCCATCACCTTAATGATATCCATCGTATCGCTCCTTTCTTACTTCAGTTTTGCTTTTAGTTCAAATAATAATTGCAAGCCTTGCAATGGTGTTGTATTTGCCAAATCTATAGCTTTCAGATTCTCTAGAATTTCAATTTCTTCAGCTGGCTGTTCTGCAGTTGGTTCTTCGGATTGTAAGTCAAAGAAACTAATTTGTTCACTAGAAGGAAGCAATTCCTTTTCAGAGTCTTTTTGATTCTCGAACCCTTCTAATAGTTCTCTTGCCCGCTGCAGCAATTCAGACGGTAAACCTGCAAGTTCTGCGACGTGAATTCCATAACTTTTATCTGCCGGCCCAGCCATCACTTTATGAAGAAATACAACTTTTCCTTCTTGTTCCATTGCCGCAACATGGACATTCATTAACCTGTCCAATTGCTCATCCAGCGCTGTTAGTTCGTGATAGTGTGTTGAAAACAGCGTATTTGCACCGATTTCATCGTGAATATATTCCATCATCGCCTGAGCTAATGACATGCCGTCATATGTGGATGTCCCCCGTCCGATTTCATCAAATAACAATAAGCTTCTATCAGTGGCATGTGCAATCGCCTGCTGCGATTCCAGCATTTCCATCATGAACGTACTTTGACCTGATGCTAAGTCATCTGCTGCACCAATTCTTGTGAAGATTTGGTCTGTTATCGGCAGTGATGCAAACTCACATGGTACATAGCAGCCAATTTGGGCCATGACGACTGTCAATGCGACCTGACGCATGTATGTACTTTTACCTGACATATTTGGACCTGTGATTAATAACATATTGACATCGTTTGCTAACTTGCAGCTGTTCGGCACATAAAGTGAATGGTCCATCATTTTTTCGACGACCGGATGCCTGCCGTTTCGGATATCGAGGGCTTGGTCTTCCGTGAATAACGGCTTTACATAATTTTGTGATTCTGAAATCTCAGCGAACGCAAGCAGAACGTCCAATTCGCTCAGCACGGATGCGAGCTGCTGAATGTGTTCAATGCCCTGTTTCATCTGTTCCCGAACTTCAGCAAATAATGTGTACTCCAAATCCAAGCTTTCCGATTCTGCACTTAAAATGAGCTCTTCTTTTTCTTTTAGCTCAGGAGTAATATAACGTTCCGCGTTTGCCAATGTCTGTTTACGTTCATATCTTGTGAGATCTGCAAGATGTAAATTAGACTTCGTAATCTCGATAAAGTATCCGAAGATTCGATTGTAGCCGATTTTCAATCCTTTAATACCAGTTTTCTGCCGCTCTTTCTGCTCTAGTTCAGCAAGCCACAGCTTTCCGTTTCTTGAAGCATCCCGATAGGTATCCAATTTTTCATTGTACCCATCTTTAATGACGCCTCCTTCTTTTGCGGAAAGAGGCGGTGCCTCAGCAATAGACGTTTCTAATACTGCACATTGGTCTCCACAAGGGTCAATTCGCTTTGAAAACTCTACTAAATTCGGCTGTTCGGATTCAGCAAGCTGCTGCTTTAAATCAGGAATTGATCGGAGCGAATTTCGCAACTGTGCAAGATCGCGTGCACTTGCACTCCCCATTGAAATTCTTCCAGCCAATCGCTCCAAGTCATATACTTCACGCAGAGCTGTCTTTAAATCATCGCGTAAAAAATATGCATCTATCAGTTCAGATACCGTATTTAATCTATGTTCGATTTCGGGGCGGTCTGCAAGCGGCTGACGAATCCAAGTCTTTAATTTGCGTGCCCCCATTGCGGTATTGGTTTCATCGAGCAACCAAAATAACGTTCCTTCTTTGCCGCCGGAACGGATGGATTGGACAAGCTCCAAATTCCGCATGGAGTTTGCGTCGATTGTCAGTTTAGCTTCCCGAGCCAGAAATTTAAATGGCTGCAAATGTTCTAAGCTCGTCTTCTGTGTTTGCTGCAAATATGCGACGAGCCGCTCACATGCACCCGTTGCCATTTCCGGAATCTCCTCAAAAAGTTCTCTGCCATGAGGCTTATATAAATCGCGGTCACAAATGGATAATACAATGCCCTTATTGTGGCTAATATCACCAAGCATCAGCTGCATTTGTTCATCCACGACGGCTTCTTTCATTCCAAGGGATTCCACTGCTGCTGCAAGCGCACTCTCGTCTCCTTGAATATGCTCCACAGTGCCTTCTCCTGTAGCCAGATCCACATAAGCGAATGCACACAGGTTTTCGGATATCCGATCGAAGGAACCGATGAAGTGATTGGAATTGGAATCAATATTTTTACCTTCTGTAATAGTCCCTGGTGTGATGACTTTCACAACTTCACGTTTTACAATTCCTTTAACGTGTCTTGGGTCTTCTGTTTGTTCACAGATGGCCACTTTATATCCCTTGCCAACAAGTGTTTCTATGTAACCTTGAGCGGAATGGTATGGAACGCCGCACATTGGAATTCTCCCAGATGCTCCACCTTCACGGCTCGTCAATGTAATTTCAAGTATATGAGATGCTTCTGTCGCATCCGTAAAAAACATTTCATAAAAGTCACCTAATCTGAAAAAGAGAAAGGCATCTTCATATTGAGATTTTATTTGTAAGTATTGTTGCATCATTGGTGTATGTGTTGTCATTCTATTTCCCTCACAGCCTAAATAGTATTCCTTAAGTATAACAGAAGATGCTTCCATTCGTTTATGAAAGCGTCGTAGTTTCCATTCCAAAAACAAGAAAAAAAGCCGAAAACATGCTTCGGCTTTTAAAACTGTGAATTATCTTTTCCTGCGCGTGAACCGCCTTCATTAGCATGACTTTGATGATGGGATGACTCATCATCGAATGACCATTCCTCTTCAAAATCATTAGGATGTACTGTAATCATGACTTTTGTTTCACCGATCACTTCCGCCACGAGCTCGCGTTCGACTTTGATTAAGAACTTCTCTTTACAATCTGAAATAATCGCCTCTGTGCAGTTTGGCTGTTGTAACACTTCAACTCGAATTTCTTCTTTAGAGGATGAGGGTTCATCCCGATAGCGCAGACGGATTTTGTCTTTGTAGTTCACTGTCTCTGTGAATACTGAAGTTTTGGAATGATCGTGGTGAGAGTACCAGACGTTGACATCAAATTTACCGGTTACTTCAATGGTTGATCCAGCCTTTTTAGCGCTATGGGTGTGATTGATGACCCAGCAGCCAAGAATACTGGAAGGACGATTAGGCGGGATAAGCGTGACTTCCTTTTCTGTACGCTGCTTCCCTTTTGCAATTACTGCCTTCGTAACGACTTGTCGTAGATTCTTCAGTTTTTTTCCTCCTTCGTGGACTTCTTTACATCCTATGCAACAGAAGCCCAGAAAGTGAAAAAATCGGAGGAGAATTTTTCTCCCCCGACTTAAATGTTAGGATAAAGGCTTATGTTGTGTGCTTTGTACGTAAGAACCTGTCTGCCCTTTTAGTACATCTCCACCTGTAGATTCAATGATTTCATCCGTAACCCGATTGGAAATGGTATTCGCAATCAATTGCAATAAATCATTAACATCGTTTTGGGATTGCTTGAATTCTTGAACCAATGGAATTTCATCAATTTCATTTTCGATTTGCTCAATTTTCTTTTCAATGATGCCTAATGCACGTTCTTTGTCGTATTCTTGGAAATTCACAGCTTGTTTTTGCAAGGACTTCAGGCTTGCAATCTTTTCTCTTACTTTTTTGTTTTCATTAATATGGGCTTCTGTTTGTTTAAATAATTCAACTTGCTCCGTGTTCGCCACCATATGTGCAAGCTCTCTTGATTTTTCAATAATATCTTGTTTTGTATACATCTTTTCCATTATAACATCACCTTTTCCTTTTCTTTTATTCCGATAAACTCCCCGTCTAATGACCAGGACTTAGCTTGCGTAATTCGAACTTGAACAATTTTTCCGATTACATTTGCAGGCGCCCGGAAGTTCACCAGCTTACTCTTTTCGGTGTAGCCAGAGAGTACTTCCTTATTCCGTTTACTCACCCCTTCAACCAATACATTCACTATTTCGCCTTGATAAGGTTTCATCCCAGCAGCTGAGAAATCATTGACGACTTTGTTCAGTCGCTGAAGTCGATCCTTCTTCACTTCCATTGGTACATTATCTGTCATCTTAGCGGCTGGTGTTCCTTCTCTAGGGGAATAGATGTATGTGAAGGCCATGTCAAATCCAACTTCATTATACAACGAAATGGTCTCTTGGAATTGTTCTTCAGTTTCATTTGGAAAACCGACAATAATATCTGTTGTCAAAGTGACATTCGGAATTGCTTGTTTAATTTTCGAAACGAGATTCAAGAAGTGTTCCCGTGTATATTTTCTTGACATCAACTTCAGTATTTCACTGGATCCGGATTGAACGGGTAAATGAATATGATTCACTAAGTTTCCGCCTTTAGCGAGCACTTCAATGAGATGATCATCGAAGTCACGCGGATGACTTGTTGTAAAACGGATACGGGGAATATCAATTTTACGGAGTTCGTCCATCAGATCCCCCAATCGATAGGTCTCATTTTCAAAGTCTTTTCCGTACGCATTCACATTTTGTCCGAGTAGCGTGATTTCTTGATAACCAGCAGCAGCTAGCTGACGGACTTCCAGAATAATGTCTTCTGGTCTTCGGCTTCGTTCTTTTCCGCGAGTATAAGGGACGATACAATAGGTACAGAATTTATCACAGCCGTACATAATATTAACCCAGCCTTTAATATTGCCCTTTCGCACTCTCGGAAGGTTTTCTATGATATCGCCTTCTTTTGACCATACCTCAACGACCATTTCTTTTGATAAGTACGCTTCACGTAAAATTGCAGGGAGCCTGTGAATGTTGTGTGTTCCGAAAACCATGTCAACTTGGTCATATGTTTTCAGTATTTTTTTAACTACAGATTCTTCTTGCGACATGCATCCACATACACCAATCAGCAGGTCCGGACGTTCACGTTTAAGGGATTTCAAATGACCAAGTTCACCGAACACTTTATTTTCCGCATTTTCTCGAATTGCACACGTATTCAAAAGGATTACATCCGCATCTTTGACTGTGTCGGTTGGTTCATATCCCAGCCCTACAAAAATACCTGCCATGACTTCGGTATCGTGTTCGTTCATCTGACAGCCGAATGTCCTTATGTAAAATTTGCGTCCGATTCCCATTCCTGAATAGTGTTCATCAATTTCAAAATCGTCATGATAGGAAATTGCTTCTTTGCCGCGTTTTTTAGCATCTTTTAAAGATGGCGGCGTATAAACGGATTGGAAATAGTGACTATAATCTTTTTCTTTTGTTGCAGGTGCTTGTCCAGCAAGCCGTTGTTCCTCGTTCATGTGATGAGCCCCTCTCTTGATTCTGTTCATCTAGTTGAAACCAAACAGTAGGTACCCTCATTATACTGAAGGGTTTGACGTCTGTATACGAGCATAAGGGATTGTCCCCCATTTGTCACAGAAAAAAACTGCGGAGGAAAGTTCTCCACAGTTTTATTTTCATAATGATTGCTGTCGCGTTCTTTTCTCAACGAATAATTTTAAGGCAGTCCGGCCTTCTCCATTAATTTCAATATCTGCAAAAGCCGGTGCACATATCAAATCACTCCCGCTTGGAGCTACAAAGCCACGTGCAATTGCAACTGCTTTCACTGCCTGATTTAAAGCACCTGCACCTACAGCCTGCATTTCAGCAAATCCCTGATCTCTAATGACTGCAACGAGAGCGCCTGCAACTGAATTAGGATTTGAGCGTGATGATACTTTTAATGGATTCATGGTATTTCCTCCTTGTAAAGAATAGTGTATGGAATGCAGTTCTCCATGCACTATCCTATGAAGGAGAATGAACAATTAGACGCTCATTTCACGACTGAAACGGTGAATCTTCATTAATCATTAATCGTTCTATTGAACGCGCGCGTCCTGTCTGATTGTCAATGTCAATGATGACACCGTTCAATTGGGCTCTGCCTTGTTTAGGCACTTGGAATCGGACGGGCATATTTGTCTGGAATCGATAAATGACATCCTCTTTCTTCATGCCAAGAATAGCGTCATAAGGTCCTGTCATACCCACATCTGTAATATAAGCCGTCCCTTCCGGCAGAATACGGTTGTCTGCAGTTTGCACATGTGTATGTGTTCCCACCACAGCAGATGCACGTCCATCTAAATGCCAGCCCATAGCAATCTTTTCACTCGTTGCTTCTGCATGAAAATCAACAAAAACAAGAGGAGTTCTTTCTTTTGCTTCTTTAATAAGATCGTCTGCTTTTTTAAACGGATCATCATGAGGCGGTAAAAAAGTACGTCCATGCAAATTCATAACTGCTAATGTGACGCCGCCGCGTTCAATGTATGTCATGCCTTGACCAGGCGCTTCATCTGAAAAGTTAGCGGGACGAATGAGTGAATCTGTTTCGTCGATGAAATCATAAATCTCTTTATGATCCCATGTGTGATTTCCCATTGTCACTACGTCTACTCCTGCACGAAGCAAATCATCAAAAATCGCTTTCGTAATCCCTCTGCCCGAAGCAGCATTTTCACCGTTTACAATTACTGCATCCGGTTCATATTTTCGTTTCAAACGCGGCAGATAGTCAAAAACCATATCTCTTCCTGGTGAACCTACGATATCTCCAATAAACAGCACTTTCATTTCTATTCCTCATTTCCAAAAAGAAAAAGGCTTCCAGCATTCAGCAGGAAGCCTTTTCCCTTATTTTGCGTACTCAACCGACCGTGTCTCCCGAAGAACGGTAATCTTAATATGTCCTGGGTAGTCGAGCTCTTCTTCAATTCGTTTCCGAATGTCGCGAGCAAGACGGTGGGCTGTAATATCATCAATGATATCGGGACGTACGATAATTCGAACTTCGCGACCTGCTTGAATCGCGAATGATTTCTCAACGCCTTCATAAGACTCAGAGATTTCCTCAAGTTTCTGCAGACGTCTGATGTAGTTTTCAAGTGTTTCACTTCGTGCGCCCGGACGAGCAGCTGATAATGCATCTGCTGCTGCGACAAGTACTGCGATAACGGATGTCGCTTCTTCGTCACCGTGGTGAGAAGCGATACTGTTAATGACAACGGGGTGTTCTTTGTACTTAACTGCAAGTTCTTTACCAATTTGCACATGGCTGCCTTCAACTTCATGGTCTATCGCTTTTCCGATATCATGAAGCAAACCGGCACGTCGAGCCAGCGTAACATCTTCGCCGAGCTCTGCTGCTAATAATCCGGCAAGATAAGCTACCTCAGTTGAGTGTTTCAATACGTTTTGACCATAACTAGTACGGAATTTCAAGCGACCTAGAATTTTAATCAGGTCCGGATGTAAATTATGAACACCAATGTCAAACGTAGTTTGCTCTCCAGTTTCCCGGATCAGCTCATCTACTTCACGTCTAGCCTTATCCACCATCTCTTCAATTCGAGCTGGGTGAATTCTTCCGTCTGCTACAAGCTTTTCCAGTGCCAGTCTTGCAATCTCACGGCGGACTGGATCGAAACCAGAAAGAATAACAGCTTCAGGTGTATCATCAATGATCAGATCAATACCAGTTAAGGTTTCGAGTGTACGGATATTCCGCCCTTCTCTGCCGATGATACGGCCTTTCATTTCATCATTCGGCAAATTGACGACAGATACTGTCGTTTCAGCCACATGATCCGCTGCGAACCGTTGGACAGCAAGGGATAGAATCTCTCGTGCTTTCTTTTCGGATTCTTCTTTGGCACGTTGTTCGGACTCTTTTGTCATCACAGCGATATCTGTAGATAGTTCTCTTTCTACATCATCGAGGATCAGACGTTTTGCCTCATCACGTGTCAAAGCTGAAATTTTCTCAAGCTCTGTCTGCTGTGTGGCAACCAGTTCTTCCGCCTTGCGTTCCATCTCTTCAATATGCTGTTGTCTTCCGGATAGCGCATCATCCTTACGCTCCAGACTTGCTTCTCGCTTGTTGAGTGAGTCATCTTTGCGGTCCATATTTTCTTCCCGCTGCAAAATACGGTTTTCCTGTTTTTGAAGTTCTGTCCTTCGTTCACGGATATCCGTTTCTGCCTCAACGCGCAATTTGTGATTTTCATCCTTCGCTTCAAGAAGTGCTTCTTTTTTTAATGCCTCCGCTTCACGCTTCGCCTCTTCAACGATTGTTGCGGCGGAGTGCTTTGCACCTGTCACTTTTGATTCATTCACGTTTTTGTTGTACACAAACATAACAACTGCACCGACGATGAGACCGATCAAAGCGGAGATGATAATAGTACCCATTCAGGTCACCTCCTCTTGCTTATTTTTTCATTTTCAGTCAGCTTGTACATTAACTTTCAACATACCGCCAAATTCTTTTCAAATGGTGAGAATTATACAACTCTAATTGTATCGGTGTCATATTCCCATGTCAAGACGTGAGAAGTGATGACACTATGATTCTACAGTGCCGAATGGACACAGTGGTAAATAAAAAGGTTTTGAAAAGCCGGCTTCCCTCCAAGAGGAAAGCCGGCTTTGGATCATGCAGTATCGTGTTATTCTTTTTCTTCAAATAGCTCTAACTCATCTTCATCCTCTGACTCGTGAGCTGCGATTACATAATTATCACTATTCAATCCATAACTGCTGCGAATTTTATCGGAAATTTCCGCACGAATCGCCGGGTTTTCTTTTAAGAACTGCTTCGCGTTTTCACGACCTTGTCCCATACGCTCACCTTCATAAGAATACCACGCCCCGCTCTTCTGAACGACTTCAACTTCAACACCTAAGTCGACGATTTCGCCTTCTTTGGAAATTCCTTCTCCATACATGATATCTACTTCAGCTGTACGGAAAGGCGGTGCCACTTTGTTCTTTACAACGCGAATTCTAGTTTTATTACCCATGATTTCGTTGCCGTGTTTAATCGCTTCACCGCGTCGAACTTCAAGTCTGACAGATGCATAGAATTTAAGTGCACGTCCACCCGGAGTGACTTCAGGGTTACCGAACATAACTCCGACTTTTTCTCGAATTTGGTTGATGAAGACAGCAATCGTTTTCGATTTGTTAATAGCACCAGAAAGTTTACGTAAAGCTTGGGACATCAGACGTGCTTGCAAACCTACGTGTGAGTCTCCCATTTCTCCTTCAATTTCTGCTTTAGGTACTAAAGCAGCAACAGAGTCAATAACGATGATTTCAACTGCACCGCTTCGTACAAGAGCTTCTGCGATTTCTAGTGCCTGCTCTCCTGTATCCGGCTGTGATAATAGAAGCTCATCGATATCCACTCCAAGTTTTTGTGCATAGACAGGATCCAGCGCATGCTCCGCGTCAATAAAAGCAGCTGTTCCTCCTGCAGCTTGAACTTCTGCAATTGCGTGAAGTGAAACAGTCGTTTTACCTGAACTTTCCGGTCCGTAAATTTCAATGACACGTCCTCTTGGATAACCGCCAACCCCAAGTGCAGAGTCAAGTGCAAGTGATCCAGTCGATGATGTTGAAATCTCTCTATCCGTCTTCTCACCCAGTTTCATGACAGAGCCTTTTCCGAACTGTTTTTCTATTTGTTTAAGTGCTTGATCTAAAGCCGCTTTACGTTCACTCAAAAATAATTCCTCCTTCAAGGTGTTTTCTATCTGTCTCTACTATACTCCTTATGAGAAAAATAAACAAGAAAAAAGCGAACGAGTATTCGACTTTTTATTATAGATTCTTATTTTAATTGAGAATTCACCTTGTATTTGAATTTTAATTGAGAATTCGGGGGAAAATTCAATTTTGACTCTTTATCGTTTCCAACTCGCGAATGAGATAGTACAAAGCAAAGTTGGCTGCACGCAAACGATTGGTGTTACGGGATCCAGATAACCGAAGCTGATACGATTTTGTTCTATCTTTAATTGCAAGACCTATCCAAACCGTTCCTGCAGGTTTTCCATCATGTGTATCCGGCCCAGCGGCGCCAGTTAATCCGATTCCGATATCTGTTTGGAAATATTCACGGATTTTTTCTGCCAATGCTTCTGCACATTCAGAGCTAACCGTACCGTAAGTTTCGATTCGTTTTCTATCTAATCCAAGCTGATCTATTTTAGCTTGTACATCATAAACCGTCATACCGCCTTTTAAAGAGGCACTAATTCCAGGTTCTTCTGCAAGCAATGCGGTGAAAAGTCCCGCGGTTAAACTTTCTGCTGCCGAAATCGATAAACCTGTACTTATCAGTAATGACGCCGCTTTGGAGGACAGCGTATCCTCATCAATCCCATAAATAAATTCGCCAACTTGGTTATGCAGTTCAGATAGAACCGGATCTATTAAACTGTGTGCAGCTTCAGCCGTTTTAGCTTTTGCAGTTATCCGAAGTGTCACCGCATCTTTTGAAGCTAAAGGCGCAATGGTTGGATTGGTTTGAGATTCCAACAAGTCTTGCACTTTATGCTCAAGTTCTGCTTCTCCAATTCCAAAAAACTTTACGACAGTCGAAACAATAATTTCCTTACTACCTGACAGTCGCTGTAAATATGGGATTCCCTCGTCTCGGAACATCGGCTCCATTTCATGCGGAGGTCCTGGCAATAGCATATAGGTTTTTTCATTCACCGTAATTGCCATTCCAGGTGCCATCCCAAATCGATTTTCCAGCACTACAGAATCTTTCAAAACGAGCGCCTGCTTTTTATTGTTTTCGGTCATTGGTCTCCCCGTACGTTCAAAATACGCTTCGATCGACTGCAATGCCTTTTTGTTGGATTCGAGCTCAACCCCTGCATGACGTGCTATTGTCTCTTTTGTTAAATCATCTTTAGTCGGTCCTAATCCGCCTGAGAAGATGATTAGATCTGCTCTCCTCTCAGCGATTCGAATTGTTTCTTCCAACCGCGCCGGATTATCTCCAACAACTGTTTGATAATGTACATCCACTCCGATATCAGCAAGTTGTGCAGACATGAATTTTGCATTTGTATTGGTGATTTGACCGAGCAATAACTCGGATCCAACTGCTATGATTTCTGCTCGCATCGACAATCTCCCTCTTTACATCGATTTCGTAAGGACGCTTTTGTTTTTCATGAAATATTCTAATCCTGACCATATTGTAAAGAACAGACAAATGTACAACATGATTGTTCCAAAAGGAACGTGAATAGCTTCAAAGAAAATATTATTCAATAGTAAAGATGAAATCGCTAAAATTTGAGTGACAGTTTTAATTTTCCCTAGCTGATTAGCAGCTACCACTTCTCCTTCACCTGCTAATAGAAGTCGCAATCCAGTAACCGCGAATTCCCGGCTAATGATAATAATAACAACCCATGAAGGGGCTAATCCGAATTCAACTAATATGATAAATGCCGCAGAAACGAGCAGTTTGTCAGCTAACGGATCCAAAAACTTTCCCATATTGGTAACTAGGTTGTTTTTCCGCGCAATGTATCCATCCAGCCAATCTGTTGCAGAAGCAAATATGAATATAAGACCGCCAATGAATTGTTCAATAGGCATTGTAGCACCGCCGATTGTCAGTTGCCCCATTCCAAAGTCCGCTAACATAAATACGATAAATACAGGAATTAGTAAGACGCGCGAAACGGTTATTTTATTCGGTAAGTTCATAGTGTAATGCACCCTCTTTTCCTTAGTTTTACTCTTTGAAAAGCCCTGCCTTCCAGCAGGGCTTAAAGAAAAAAGTCATCTTCGCAGATGACTATTCTCATTTTTTATATTCAATAACGATATTTTGAATCATATTATCATTGGGATAAGTTAGTGATTGACCATTCACCAGAATCTCTGTAAATTGAGTCCGCGCTACACGAATTCTTACAGATTGCTGACCCGCTAAGTCAAGCTCAGCTTCTTCCCCGTTTTTCATTACGCGTGCACCGTTGGGAAGAAGTTCTTCCCCATTTTGATTGGTAACTCCAATCCATGATTCGCCGCCATCTTTCACTTTGACGGATAGATTGAAGGTATCTGCATTTTCCAGCGTGAACGTTGTTGTTTCACCGTTTACTGCACCTTGTGTAAGCGTCTGTTCAGGGGCTGGTTCTTCTTCAGGCTCTTCCTCAGGTTCGTTCGGCTTATTTGCATCTTCTTTAGAATCTGCATCTTTGCCATCCTCACCTTTGTTTCCATCTGATTTAGAATCATCAGGTTTTTTGTTATCAACTGTAATCTCATCGGATGATCCTACTTCAGGTTTCGGCGTATTTGCTTGGTGTTTATAAAGAAAAATAACAACAGCAAGAATGACGATGATAAACAGAGCAGCAATGATTTTAGGAAGAACTTCATTCATTCTGCCGGATTTCATATACCCTGCTTTTTGTGACAGTTGGGGTGCACTTCGTTGAATTTCCTCTTCTTTCATTTGTTCTGAGGATTCGTTTTCACGATATAATGACAACATCTCTTGTGCATCTAGCCCTACTGCTTCAGCGTATTGCTTAATAAATGCCCGAACATAAAATGAACCAGGCATCATACTGTAGTCTTCGTTTTCAATTCCAGCCAAATACCGTTTCTGAATCTTAGTAATTGCTTGTAAGTCATCCAAGGTATATCCTTTTGCTTTTCTCGCCTCTTTAAGGCGATCGCCTAAACCGGACAACTTTATCACCTGCCTGTTTTAAAAATTGAACATCCCAAAGCCGCCCGCGCCATCACGGCCAGAAATCATCCCGTTGTTTTGAATGACCTCGTATGTAATCTCCTGCTCGGGTGTTGTACGCAGTTCGATAATGTAATCAAAATCTTCGATTGAGTATTCGGAGTGCTGAACGAACATGTCAGGATGCTCGACAACTTTTGTTGAAGGGAGCCGCATCATTTCACGGACTAATTGCATATGACGTTCGTCTTCAGCCTTCCTCGTAACAATCCCATCTAAAATGAAAATATTATCTTTTGAAAATTCATCACCCATTAAACTGTTGCGGACTGTCTGTTTAATCATCGTTGATGAAAGAAAAATCCACTTTTTGTTTGCACAGACACTTGCAGCAACAACAGATTCCGTTTTTCCAACACGTGGCATTCCCCGAATCCCTACGAGCTTGTGTCCATCTGTTTTAAAGATTTCCGCCATGAAGTCTACGAGAACCCCCAACTCACTGCGAAGGAATCTAAATGTTTTACGATCATCGACAGTACGCTGGATATACCTTCCGTGGCGTACAGCGAGAACGTCCCGTAACTTCGGTTCTCTAATCTTACGGATTTCAATTTGTTCCATCGTGGAGGCGATTAATTCAAACCGTCTGATTTGGTCATCATCTTCTGTTCGTACAAGCATCCCGCGCGTATTGCCGTCTACTCCATTAATGGTAACAATGTTGACTCGGAGCATCCCCAGCAATGTAGCAATATCCCCCAAAAGACCGGGACGATTCACTTGCAAATTGTATTCCAGATACCACTCACCCAATGGAATCACTCCTTTGTCTGTTCACCACTCATTGGATAGGACGCAAAAAACACAGCTTAGTTTCTATAATAGCTGAATTAGTGCTTGAGTGAAAGCGAAAAACTAAAACAAGGAGACCTGGTTGACATGGAATGGATCAGATATACCAGCCGCCGTTCAACTTCAAAATCTCTCCAGTCATATAATCGGCTTTGCCGCTCGTTAAAAAGTTGACCAAATCTGCTACTTCTGAAGGTCTTCCAGGGATCATTAATGGGATTTCCTCCATAACCATCGCTCTTTCCTCTTCGGGAATTTCTTCATTCATTCGCGTTTCAATCCACCCCGGCGCAATACCATTCACCCTAATTCCGCCGTATGCAGCTTCTTTTGCATAAGCTTTGACAAACGCATGCTGCGCACCTTTGACACTTGAGTACATCACTTCACCCGCAGCCCCTGCACTGCCCCATATAGAGCCTATAAAGACGACATATGAAACTGAATAGGAACGCAATCCAGCAGAAAGTAAACTAATCAATCGAACTGGATTTTGAACATGGACCCGCCATAATGACTCCATCTCGTCTTCTGTTGTCTCCGTCAAAAGTTTTAGCATCGATTGACCATTGGCCACAATAATTGCCTGAACGTCAGTCAACTGAGCAGCTAAACGATCGGCTGCTCCAAGCTGACCTAAATCTGATTGAACACATTGAAATTCACCAGACGGATAATTCGTGGTGAGAACTTGTTGAAGCTTATTGACCGTCTGCTGGCCATTGTTGTAATGCAAATATAATGACCATCCTTCAGACGCTAACTTCTCACAGATAGCTTCACCAATTCCGCCGGACGCACCGAGTACAAGAGCCCAGCGTCCGCTGCTCACTCAGATTTCTCCGATGGATAAATTATCATGGTCGTTTGTCCGCCTTCATAATACAGGTTTTCAAAAGCTGATTTCAACTGGTCTGTTGTCAATCCTTCCAACACCGGTACAACATCGAACAAATTCATCTCATTAAAATTATAATGTGTGAACTGATTGGCTATATACTCTGGAGAATTCAAAGCCCTCATAAATAAGCCGATACGCTTCTTGCGAATACGCTCAAGCTGCTCCTCTTTAATTGACCAATTATTTTTTGCATTCTCAAAAACACTTTTGATTAGTTTTTCAAGTTCTTCAGGCTTTTCAGTATCAGAACCAATTGCTGCGAATCCAAATCCGTTTTCCAGATTGAATTCATAGGAGAACGATTCATCAATCAAGCCCTCGTTATAAGCCTTCGTAAAGAAGTCAGAAGATCTGCCAAACAATATATCCAGTGTTACATCGGATGCTAACTCTCGAATCAGCATTTCTTTTCCAGACATGTCTGTATTCCGGCATTTTGTGCCGATCATCAATTTAGGTTTAGAGACATCCATATACAGCTCACTGCGTTTTTGGGCGGCGTAATCTGGCTCGCTTGGGAAACTGCGGACAACAGGTTCAGGTGAATCGAAAGATTTCGCTTGCTGATCTTGCTCCACAAACTTCAGCATTTCTTCAGGATCTACATTCCCTACCGCAAAGAAAACCATATTGGATGGATGGTAAAAAGTTTCATAGCACTCGTACAGATGCTCTGCGGTAATATCTTGTATCGTTTCTACAGTCCCAGCAATGTCAATTCGGACTGGATGATTTTCAAACAAGTTTTCGATTGTACCAAAGTATTGGCGCCAATCTGCCTGGTCATCATACATCGTAATCTCTTGCGCAATGATTCCTTTTTCTTTCTCCACCGTTTTTTCAGTGAAATATGGCTGCTGAACAAAGTCGAGCAAAGTTTTTGTATTCTCATATAACTCAGATGTCGATGAAAACAAATACGAGGTTCGAGTAAAAGAAGTGAATGCATTCGCCGCAGCTGCGTTTTGACTGAACTGCTGGAACACATCTCCATCTTCTTTTTCAAACATTTTATGTTCTAAGAAATGGGCAATTCCGTCTGGCACAGTTATGAGTTCTTTACCGCCTCTCGGTATGAACGTCCGATCCACTGAACCATACTTCGTAGTAAATGTTACATATGTTTTTGAAAACCCTTCCTTCGGGAGGACATAGACATTAAGTCCGTTATCAAGTTTTTGATGATAAAGCGTTTCCTGCAGCTGATCAAAGTGAATTTTATTCATGATTCATTGCCTCCCTTCCAGAAAGAAGATACGTGATTTCCTTTGTTAATAACGCAGCCATCTCCTGGATATCCTCTTTCGTCACACGCTCCCACTTCTCTATGAGCTTATCCGATGTAAAGTTTTCATCTAATAATTTATATTGGTCATATATTTCAATCTGCCCTTTCGCAGAATCGAACGAACTGCGGATGCTATTTGACAATAGCGCAAGTGTTTGTTGAATTTCCAAATCGGAAATATCACCATTACGCAGTGCATCTACCTGTTGATCAATCAGCGAAGCAGTTTTCTCTTCTTGTTCAGCATCAATTCCAGACATGATATAAAGCAATCCATAATGGGATGCATAAGAACTCGAACAATAATAAGCGAGACTCTCTTTTTCACGAACATTGATAAACAATTTACTATGGGCAAATCCGCCTAATACACCGTTCATCATTTGCATTTTCGGATAATCCGGATGCTTAAATCCTACCGGCGTACTGTAAGCCATGTTCAGCTTGCCTTGCTTCATGTCTTGTTTTTCACGGATATGTTTAGAAGCAGATACTTCTTTATTTACATTAGATGCTGCAGCTGGCACAGAATTACGTGTTCCTTCTGCAAATGGAAATAGTGTTTGCGCACGATCTATGAGCTGTTCCGTATCAACATCCCCTAAGATATAAATGTCAATAGTATCTTCATTCATCATTTGATTATACGTCTTTTTTAACAACTCGCTCGTTACAGCTGAAACTGTTTGTTCTGTTCCTGAAGAGGATAAAGACGCCGGCCGACCCGAGCGTATGAGTTCAAGCATTCTTTTGTTCGCATATCGGGTTTTATCATTATAAATAGATCCGATTCGGTCAATAATTGTTTGTTTTTCTCTTTCAACAATTGCTTCGTCAAAAGTTTCACCTGCCAGATTAGGCTTAAATAAGCTCTCTGTAACAAGTGTTAAAAGCTGCTCAAAAACTGGCACTTCAGGATTACGCAGATACTCTTCGTTTACACTTTCTGCATATACCGTAAAGATATGCTCGTTCCCTCTTTTACCTGTGTCCGTATAGTATACAGCACCGTAAAGTTCTTCTAAGGCCTGTCTTAGCTTTGTGCGAGTCGGATATTGCGCAGATGAATCCTCCAATACATTGGCAAGGACTGTGCGTGCCGCAGCGGTTTCTTCTGTCAAAGGAGCTGTAAATTTTATAGCTACACTTACGGTTTTAAACTGTGCAGTCTGACGTGTATACAAATTCACGCCAGATTGCAGTTCGGTTTTATGGAACATGCAAAAAACACCTCAATCTATAGGATAAGTATGTGCTGATTTTTCCACGCTGATTGCGTGTTCAAGTAGTATGCTTCTTTCCAACTTCACTATACATTTCCAAACGTTCTCATACAAGTGAACGGTTTTAACAAAAAACTGCCCGAACTGTCCGCAGCGGGACATTTCGAGCAGTAATTGATTAACGAGATCCTTTGATGTACGGATCTCCAATCGCTTTTGGTGCATTTGCTTTTCCGATAAATCCAGCAAGTGCAATGATTGTAAGCGCGTAAGGCAGTATATACAAAAATACAGATGGCACATTTTGCATGAATGGGATCCCAGAAGAACTGATCGCAAGCGCTTGTGCAAAACCAAAGAACAGCGCCGCTCCCATCGCTCCAATTGGATGCCACTTACCGAAGATCATCGCAGCCAAAGCCATAAAGCCCTGTCCGTTAATCGTTGCATGACCAAAGTCATTCGTCATTGTTTGTGCATAAACAGCACCGCCCATTCCTGCAAGACCACCAGAAATGATAACTGCAATATAACGAATTCGGTTTACTTTTATCCCCATCGTGTCCGCTGCCATCGGGTGCTCCCCAACTGAACGAAGACGTAAACCAAATGGAGTTTTGAAAATAATAAACCAAGCAAGGATTGCAATCGCAACTGCCAGAATAGACGAACCGTAAACCGACTTAAAGAACATGGGCCCAAGCACCGGTATGTCCTGTAAAAAAGGAATGTTGAACCGAGGAATTTTTTCCTGGATAAAGTCAGTCTGTCCTTTTCCATAAATCATTTTCACAGAGAATAAAGCAATAGCAATTCCCAGCAAGTTAATTGCAACACCCGAAACGACTTGATCTGCTCGGAAGGAGATCGATGCGACTGCGTGCATGAGTGAGAAGATTGCCGAAACAACCATGGCCGCTAAAATTGAAACCCACGGCGTCCATGCGCCAAATGTATCTACAAAGAATAGGTTGAAGACGATTCCTACGAACGCCCCCATAACCATTAGTCCTTCAAGACCAATGTTGATAACACCGGAGCGTTCCGAGAACACACCGCCAATTGCTGTGAAAATTAGAGGCGCAGCGTAAGCAATCGATATTGGAACGATAAAATAAAGTATATCGAGAAAGCCACCCATCTTACTTCGCCTCCTTTTTCTTGCCGATTCGCTGTAATCCAACCCGGATAATATAACCGGATGCTACAAAGAAGATAATTAACGCAATGACAATTGATACAATTTCAATCGGAATATCTGCAGCATTTGGCATATTGTTCGCTCCATATTTAAGCGATCCAAACAAACTAGCGCCAAAAATAACGCCAAGAGGTGTATTAGCACCTAGCAAGGCAACCGCAATTCCATCAAATCCGATACCCGTAAATCCAGCGCGTGTAGACATATTACCGAACGTTCCAAGTGCCTCCATTGCGCCGCCTAGACCAGCAAAGGCACCTGAAATGACCATTGCCATAACAATATTCTTTTTAACACTCATACCTGCATATTGCGCAGCATTTTCGTTGAATCCTACAGATTTAAGTTCGTATCCCAGCTTCATTCTTTCCAGGATAAACCACATAATGAAGACCATGAATAGGGCAACAAAGATTCCGTAGTGAAGCGTAGAAAAGTCTGTCAGCTCCGATAAGAAATCTGATCGGAGTGATGCAGTATCCTGAATTTTGTCTGTCTTAAATCCACCTTTAGCCACAACTTTAATGAGCGCATTCACAAGATGCAATGCAATATAGTTCATCATAATCGTGACAATTACTTCGTGGACTTTTAATGTGGCTTTCAGCAAGCCTGGAATCAGTCCCCAAAGCGCTCCTGCTGCCGCTGCTGCTAGCAATGCAAGCGGCAAGTGGATGATCTTTGGTAATTCAAATGCCATACCTACGTAAGCTGCAGCGAACCAGCCTACGATCAGCTGACCTTCAACTCCAATATTGAATAGACCTGTTCTGAAAGCAAATGCAACCGCCAGTCCTGCAAGGATATAAGGACTGATTTGACGGATCGTTTCTCCAATCGCATACGAATCTCCAAATATTCCGTTCCAAAGTGCAGTATAACCCGCGACCGGATCGTAGCCGCTGACAAGCATGACAACCGCACCTACTAGCAGTCCGAGAATAATTGAAATTACAGGAACTAGCACATTAATTAATCGATTAGACATGGTCGTCATCACCTTCTTTCAATACAGCACCTTCACTGGTTTCAACAATTTCATTTTTATTATGCCCCGCCATGAATAACCCGAGTTCTTGTTCTGACGTTTCCGCAGGAATAACTGTGTCTACAATTGCTCCGTCATAAATAACAGCAATTTGGTCAGACACGTTCATGACTTCATCAAGCTCAAATGAGATTAAGAGAACTGCTTTTCCTTGATCCCGCTGCTCAATAAGGCGTTTGTGAATGAATTCAATCGCACCTACATCCAGACCTCGAGTAGGAAGTGCAGCAATAAGCAAATCAGGATTTCGATCCACTTCACGGCCGATAATCAGCTTCTGCTGATTCCCTCCTGAAAGCGCACGTGCCAGCTCATGTTCACCTTGAGTACGAACATCAAAGTCAGCAATTAGTTTGTTTGCATGTTTTGAAACTTCTTTATAATTCATAAGGCCATTCGTAGAGTAAGGTTTTTGATAATACGACTGCAATGCTGCATTATATCCAACGCTAAAGTCTAGAATGAGACCATGTTTATGACGGTCTTGAGGGATATGACCCAATCCGTTTTCTGTAATTTGTCTGGGATTCTTATTCGTTACGTCTTTATCACCCATAATAATTTTACCGGATTTCACTTTACGCAGTCCAGTAATCGCCTCGATCAATTCCGATTGACCGTTGCCGTCAATACCAGCAAGACCAACGATTTCTCCTCGTCGAACAGATAAGTTTAAACTTTTAACTTTTTCAATCCCGCGGTAATCGGTCACAACTAAGTTTTCAATCTTCAAGATTTCTTCTGTTGGATGAGATGGACCTTTTTCGGTTTTGAACGTTACTTGGCGCCCAACCATTAGCGTAGCAAGCTCTTCTGGATTCGACTCTGATGTTGTAACTGTTCCAATCCCTTCCCCTTTACGAATAACAGTGACGCGATCAGAAACGGACATTATCTCTTGAAGTTTGTGAGTGATTAGAATGATTGACTTACCTTCTTCAATCAACTTATGCATAATTCTAATTAACTCATCGATTTCCTGTGGTGTTAGAGAAGCTGTCGGTTCATCAAAAATCAAAATTTCAGCACCGCGATAAAGCGTTTTCAGAATTTCCACACGTTGTTGCATGCCGACAGAAATATCTTCAATCTTCGCATATGGATCAACGTCCAACCCGTACAATTTGGAGATTTCCGCTACTTTCTTAGCGGAATCCTTAATGTTGATCATCCCCATTTTAGTAGGTTCGCTGCCAAGGATAATATTTTCAGTTACCGTTAAATTTTCAACAAGCATAAAGTGCTGGTGAACCATTCCGATTCCTAAATCATTAGCTACGTTCGGATTTGAAATGTCGACTTTTTTGCCTTTGACTTTAATCTCTCCGCCATCTGGCTGATATAGACCGAATAATACGTTCATCAATGTTGACTTACCTGCACCATTCTCGCCTAAAAGTGCATGAATTTCCCCTTTTTTCAACTGAAGAGTAATATTGTTATTCGCATAGAAAGTACCGAACTTCTTTTTAATATTCAGCATCTCGATGACGTATTCCACTGATCTCACTTCCTTGCTTATAGTTTCTATATTTTGGTTTGTAAAATTGACACAATAAAAGATTCTTGTTAGAACCTTTTAGTCTGTCAACTTCTAACAATTGTTTTTCACTATGTATACAAAAATAACGAAGGCCGGTATGGACCGGCCCTCATTTGTATCTTTAGGACAACTCTTACTTTTCGCCTGGCACTTCGATTTCACCATCAGAAATCTTTTTGTCGTACTTTTCAATTTCAGCAAGTACGTCTTCAGGGATTGCACCGTGTGAATCTGCAAGTGCTACACCTTCATCTTGCAAACCATAAACTTTTGTTTCGCCTCCAGGGAATTTACCTTCCTGAGACAATTTAGCAATATCATTTACTGCATTGTCAACGCGCTTCAACATAGAAGTCAATGTTACATTCTCGTCTCCAACTTGACCTTCGTCATACTGGTCAGAGTCAACTCCGATTACCCAAACATATGCATCTTTGTCTGCAGTTTTACGTTCTTTTGCTTCACTGAATACACCATTTCCAGTACCACCAGCTGCGTGGAAGATAATATCTACGCCTGATGAGTACATACGGTTAGCTGCTGCTTTACCAAGTTCTGCTTTATCAAAAGCACCTGTGTACTGAACGTCAACTTTAATTTCTGGCTTAACTGCTTTAACACCTGCAAGGAAACCTACTTCAAAACGTTCGATAACTGGAATTTCCATACCACCAACAAAACCGATTTTATCGGATTTAGTCATTAGAGCTGCAGCAACACCTGCAAGGTAAGCTCCTTCTTGTTCTTTAAAAAGAACACTTGCTACGTTTGGCTGTTCAACAACACCATCAATGATTGCGAACTCAGTATCCTTCTGCTGCTGAGCAATTGTATCAATTGCATCTTCCATAAGGAAGCCAACACCAAAGATCAAGTTGAAATCACGACGAGCGAGCGCATTTAGATTTGTTGTATAGTCTGCATCACTTTGCGACTGTAAGTAGTCAAATCCTCCGTCGCCTTTTTTCAAGCTGTTTTCTTCACCAAACTCCTGAATCCCTTTCCAAGCGGATTGGTTGAAGGATTTGTCGTCGATACCGCCGACATCCGTTACCATACCTAATGAGAATTCAGAAGCATTGCCGCCGTCAGAAGATGAACCTTTGTCACTTCCCTTGTTATCTTCCTTGTCTGAACCACAAGCTCCCAAAACTGTACCTGCAGCAAGTACAAGAGATAGTGCAAGACCAAATCTGCGTTTACTCATTTTGTGACCTCCCTATTTATATGTTGGTATGATTATGGCGTAAATCGCCTTATACCCGTTTACGTACCACATGGAAGCTGAATTTGTCCGCGCGGAAATAGTTCTTAGAAAACAAGACCATTTCCCCTGTTTCCGTGTAGTGTTTTTGCAGCAATACAAGCAATGGAACATCGACACCACACCGAAGTATGGAAGATGCTTCTTCGTCATATCCTACAGGTTCAATATGCGCGATTGCTTGGGAAATATGAATTTCCCCATTTTTTTCTAGCGCATCAAAAATCGAGTTCTTCATAAGAGCTGTCGCTTCAGTTTGAAGATTTTTCTTGTCTACTTGGTCCACACAATAAACGACAGGTTCACCGTCTGCTGTCCGGACTCTTTTAATTGTAACAATGGAGTCCTCGTGGTTGCAACCGAACTTTTCAATACTGTCTTCTGTTGCAAATGCGTCTGAAACTTCAAGGAAAATCGTTCCCGGCTCCATCCCCGCAGCACGGATCATGGAAGAAACACTTGATAGCTCTTCGATACCAGAGGAGAATAATGGACGCGCTTTCAAAAATGTCCCGACTCCGTGTTTTCGAACAATTATTTTCTCTTCTTCTAAAACACGTAGTGCTTCCCGCAACGTTGCCCGACTTACGCCTAACGTCCTAGCCAGTTCAAACTCCGAAGGGAATTTTTCATTTTCTTTAAAAACGCCGGCTTCAATGTCCTGCTTAATATGCTCGATGACTTGGACATATAAATGTCTTTGATCTGCCTTAATCACCAATCCATCTCCCTCCGGCCGAGGTCAGACCTCTGATGTTTAACATCGTTCTATTCACCCATACTATAACATTTAACGACGAAAAAATAAACATCGTTTCAAAAAATTATTTCTTAAGGAATACCTATTGTTCTAAATCTGACAAATCTTTGCGTTACATGTCTGTAGAATCTTTTCCTACTAATACTTGTCTTGGCTTACTTCCTTCAGGCGGTCCTACGACTCCGCGCATTTCCATTTGATCGACAATGCGTGCTGCCCGCGAATACCCTACACGGAAACGGCGCTGCAGCAAGGAAACGGAAGCAGTTTGCATCTCTACGACTAATTGAACTGCATCGTCATAAAGTTCATCTGTCTCATCAAACTGCTGGACTTCCTCGATTTCTGTTGGAATCATTTCTTCTTGATACTGTGCTTTTTGCTGCTGAATAACAAAGTCGACAACTGATTCCACTTCACGATCCGATACAAATGCACCTTGAACCCGCGTTGGCTTAGAAGCACCAGCAGGAAGGAACAGCATATCCCCTCTGCCTAGAAGTTTTTCTGCACCCCCACTGTCAAGAATCGTTCGGGAATCGATTGCAGAAGAGACTGAAAATGCAATTCTAGATGGAATGTTTGCCTTGATGATGCCTGTAATGACATCTACACTTGGCCGCTGTGTAGCGATGATCAAATGAATACCGGCGGCACGAGCCATTTGAGCAAGACGTGTAATCGCATCTTCCACTTCGTTAGATGCAACCATCATCAAATCAGCAAGCTCATCCACAATCACTACGATGTAAGGCATTTTGGGATGCTTCTCATCATTTTCTTCATTCCAAGTGTCGATATGTGAGTTATAGCCCTCGATATTCCTCGTGCCTGTATGGGAAAACAACTCATAACGTCTTTCCATTTCCGAAACTACTTTTTTCAGTGCTTGTGCCGCTTTTCTAGGATCGGTCACAACTGGCGCCAATAAATGCGGGATTCCGTTATAGACATTGAGTTCCACCATCTTAGGGTCTATCATCATCATTTTCACTTCATGAGGTTTGGCTCTCATTATAATGCTGATAATAATTCCGTTTACGCAGACACTTTTACCGCTACCAGTTGCACCAGCAATCAATACGTGAGGCATTTTGTTCAATTCTGACAGCATGGCTTCACCTGTCACATCCCGCCCTAAAGCAATCAGCAGTTTCGAATCAGGGCGGTTGTTCTCTTTCGCTTCTAGAACCTCGCGCAAACTCACGACTGCAACTGCGGTATTAGGCACTTCAATGCCAACTGCCGATTTCCCAGGGATTGGTGCTTCGATTCGAATCCCGCTTGCTGCGAGTGCTAACGCAATATCATCCGCCAAACTGACAATCCGACTCACTTTCACTCCGGTATCCGGAAGTACTTCATATTTGGTTACAGCAGGTCCTAAATGGACTTGTGTAACGCGTGCTTTCACTCCAAAACTATGGAAGGTCCGCTCCAGCTTTTGCGCGTTTGCTTGAATTGCATTGTACTCTCCCGATTGGTCGTTTTCAGGAGGCTGTTTCAATAAGTTGAATGATGGTAGCTGATACGACTCGTTTTCTTCTTCTCCTGATACACCTTGATAAGGATTCTTAGTTGCATTACTTGAATCAGGATCTTTTTGATCTGCAGCCGGTGCAGATTCCGTCTCTTTTGGAGCCGGCACTTCTGCAACATCATTCCGTTCATTAAATGCGGATATGATTGGCTGAACATAAGGCGTCTCATCTTCAGGAAGTGCATTCACATGAACAGGCTGCGATGTAGAGTCCTTCTCTTGGACAGACTCATTCTGATGCTTGCTGGAGCGGGTTGTGCGCGCTGGCTTGGTCTTTTTTTCAGGGACTGCTTTCGTGACGGTTCGGAAACTAATTCCTTTAAGCTTTTGTTTTATGGTTGAATATGCAGCAGGGAACCACTCGGCCAGATATGGAGCAAGGGCCTTTCCAGAAACGAGGATTAGCCCTGTTAATAAAAGCAATACACCCGCTACTGCTGCACCTGCAGAATCAAAGAGCGAATAGAACATTGCAAAAAGGACGGCTCCAATCATGCCGCCGCCAAGCGTTCCACTTCTTGTACTAATCCCTCCATTCGAGATGAGTACTTTCCACGTTTCCTTTAATGCAGAATCTGACATTAGGATCCGACTTGCAGAGAGTTCTTTAAACAGTAAAATATGGCTGAATAAGAGCAGACTTGCAAGGATGCAGAGACTTCCACCGACAATCCGATTTTTCCAGCCTAGTTCCCCGCGTTTCACCATGAATAGTAACGCTTGTACAATCAGTATGAAGGGCAGTGCTACATGCCAATTACCAAATAGGAATCTGCTAAACGAACCCAGACCTCTCCCGACAATGCCAAATTCGAAAATCATGATAACGGCAAGTGCTAGCATTGTTAAGCCGATTACTTCAAATAAGAGCGGGTTTAAGGGCGATTTCCCTTTTTTCTTACTAGGTGCTCGTTTCTTTTTCTTTTTTGAGACTTTCTTAGACATGCTGTCCCTCCTTTTTGCGAAAAAAGGATTTCCTGCCTGACGGCAAGGAAATCCTTAAGAAGAATCTTTCAATCAATACTCCATAATAATTGGAATAATCATTGGTCGTCTTTTCGTTTGCTGATACAAATAAGAGCTGAGCGTGTCGCGGATCTCTTGTTTTATGTTTGTCCATTCAAACGTTTCTTTATTCACATATTTTTCTACAATTTTACGAATCAAGTTAGATGCTTCTTCTAGCAGCTCTTCTGATTCACGAACGTAGACAAATCCGCGTGAGACAATCTCCGGACCTGCAGCAATTCGTTTTTGTTTGCGGCTTAGTGTAATTACGATTGTAAAAATACCATCTTGGGAAAGCAGCTTACGATCCCTCAAAACGATATTTCCAACATCTCCCACACCAATTCCATCGATCAATATGTTGCCCGCAGTAACACGGCCGCTCATTCTGATTTTACCGCTCTTGTATTCAACGATATCGCCTTTATCAGCAATGAAGATCTGATTTTTGCGCATACCAATCTCTTGAGCAAGTTTAGAGTGGGCAATCAGCATTCTGTATTCACCCGTTACAGGGATGAAGTTTTTTGGTTGCATAAGGTTAAGCATCATTTTCAAATCTTCTTGACTGCCATGTCCTGAAACGTGGACATTACGAGCTGACGTCAAGACCGTTGCACCTGCTTTCGCAAGTTCGTTCATCATAGAATAGACAGAGACCTCAGAACCCGGTGACGGTGTAACCGTGATTAGCACTGTATCCGTATCTTTAATGCGAATATCGCGATGATGTTTGCGAACGATTTTTTCAAGTGCTTCAAGTGGTTCACCTTGGTTGCCTGTTAAAATGATTGCGACTTCACTATCATCATAGTTGCCGATATCTTTAACAGAAATGACGATGCCTTCGCCCACATTTAAGTAACCAAGTTTAACGCCAACCTCGAAGTAGCTCTCTAAGCTTTTACCAACAACTGCCACTTTCTTGCCTGTTTCAGCTGCCTTGTCCAGTACTTGCTGGATACGGAGGAAATTAGATGCATAAACTGCAACTAGTATTCTTCCTTCTGCACCATAAAACGTTTTGGACAATTGGTTTTCGACAACTGTTTCAGAAGTGGTATATCCTGGCCGTTCAGCCTCGGTTGAATCGGACATTAAAATAAATACGCCTTCTTCGCCAAGTGCTGCCATTTTCCCAAGATCAGGTTTGTAAGGTCCTTTCGCTGCCTGGTCGAATTTAAACTCCCCTGTATGAACGATTGCTCCTTCACTCGTATGGAACACAATACCCAGTGCATCAGGGATACTGTGAGTCGTATTGAAAAACGTCACATATGTACGTTTGAAATTCATGCGACTCTTCGTAGATACTTCGAAAAATTTCACGTTGGAAGGAGCAGGCATCACTTTCAAATGCTCTTTAGCAAGAGCAAGTGTCAGTTTTGAACCGTAAACTGGTGCTTGTACTTTTTGCAGTAAATATGCAATTGCCCCAATTGCATCCTCATGACCGTGTGTTAAAAAGATTCCTTTAACACGATCTTTGTTTTCTTCCAGGTATGTCATATCAGGAATCACAAAATCGATTCCAAGCATTTCTTCTTCCGGGAACATCAGGCCTGCATCAACGACAAAAAGTTCCTCGTCGATTTCTACCACATACATCGATTTCCCTAACTCTCCCACTCCGCCAAGCGGAATGACTTTAATTACTTCATTTTTGACTTTAGTCACATTGTTTCCTCCTATATAAAATTCCCGCGCTAAACGACTAGTTCTCATTATACTTTACAGAGCAGTTCTGCACAAACAAAAAAAGCCGGCAGTCTCGCCGGCTATCCCGTTTTCGAATCAAATTGCTGTTGAAACGTTAGCATTGTATGGTCTAAATAAGAATCATGTTCTGCAATTCCGACAAGCGGCAGACGTACATCCCCCACCGGAAGTCCAATTTTTTTCAACAGATATTTAATCGGCACAGGATTTGGTTTTGAAAATACAGCGTGAAATAGCGGCATGAGTGTTAGGTGCAACTCCGCTGCATTAAGTGTGTTTCCAGTATGATAATCACGGATCATACGCTGCATTTCGAGTCCCGCAATATGTGAAGTTACTGAAATAACTCCTGCTCCTCCAATTGCCAATAGCGGTAAAGTTAACGCATCATCTCCGCTATAAACTCTAAATGCATCATCTGTTCCTTCAATGATTGCAGCCATTTGGGCCAAGTCTCCGCTGGCTTCTTTAACCGCTTCAATGTTCGTTACTTTCGATAACCGAATGACTGTTTCTGCAGACAAATTCACTCCTGATCTCCCTGGAATGTTGTAAAGCAAGACTGGAAGGGATGTATTTTCTGCAATTGTTTTAAAGTGTGCATACAGCCCGTCTTGGTCGGGTTTATTATAATAAGGTACGACAAGCATTACACCGTCTGCACCGAGCTGTTCTGCCCGTCTCGTTGCATGTATGGAAGCGTGAGTATCATTGCTGCCAGTCCCCGCAATGACAGGGATTCGTTTATCCACGATTGAAATCGCATGAACGAGCAATCGCTCTTTTTCTTGTTCTGATAAAGTAGGTGATTCTCCAGTCGTTCCATTGACAATGAGCGAATTTGTTCCGTTATCGATTAGATGATCGATAAGAAGTGTTGTCACTTCATAGTCAATCTGCCCTTCTTCGTTAAACGGTGTAACCATCGCTGTACCAATCGAACCTAACTTCATTCGCACCATTCCTTTTCAGTTATCTAGTTGTTTTGTGCGTCGCGATTTTTAAGAAGCTGCTCTGCGATCTGAACAGAATTCAGCGCAGCACCCTTCAACAAATTATCCGCGACAATCCACAAGTGAAAGCCTCTTGGATGATCTGGATCTTTCCGAATGCGTCCAACATAAACATCGTCTTTGTTCTCTGCAAAAAGAGGCATTGGATACGTCTGTGTAGCAGGGTTATCTTGAACGACTACGCCGGGTGCTTTTGAAATCGCCCGACTGAACTCCTCCGCAGTTATCCCCTCTTTTTCAATTTCCACATAAACCGATTCTGAATGCCCTGTAACGACGGGCAATCGTACACATGTTGCAGATACCGCTATTGTTGGATCATTGAAGATCTTTTTAGTTTCATTAATCATTTTCCACTCTTCTTTTGTATAGCCCATATCATCGAAAGAATCGATTTGCGGGATTGCATTAAATGCTATTGGATAATGCCGTTCAGCCCCGGCACTTGGCAGCTGTGAAGCGGAATTTTCTGCTCTGCTGTCAAATTGACCGCTTTGCGATTTTAATTCTAAAATCGCATCTGCCCCTGCACCCGAAACGGCCTGGTAAGTAGATACAAGAATCTTCTTAAGGCCAAATGCTTCTTTTATTGGATTTAGTGCAACGACCATCTGAATCGTTGAACAGTTCGGATTTGCAATCAACCCATTATGGGTATCCAATGCTTTAGGATTTACTTCAGGAACAACAAGCGGAACCTCTACATCCATTCGGAACGCACTGGTATTATCAATCACAACCGTTCCCCGCCGAGTGGCTTCTGCTGCCAGGTTTTCAGAAATAGCCCCGCCCGCACTGAAAAAAGCAAAATCGACGCCATGAAAGGATTCTGGTTTTGCTTCTTCGATTGTGAACAATCTTCCGCCCGCTTGAATAACCGTACCTGCTGATCGGGAAGAAGCTAACAGCTTTACTGAACGAAACGGAAATTTCCGTTCGATGAGTTTATCAAGAATTTTGGCGCCCACTGCACCAGTCGCACCAACAATCGCAACCGTATAAGTCTGCATAATGATTCTCCTTCTCTAACTCAATGTTTCAAGAAAAATGAAAACATCGATAATTCGTATTGGAGGAATTATACCATAACAAGTATTAGTCAGCAGTGTTATTTTTCAGAAGAATGAAGTATTAGTAATGGCTGGAGTTGTTCTTTGTCAATTGCCGCAGCCGCAGCTTCAACAATTAATGAAAAATCGCTTATGAGGGAATTCGGTTTTTTGTAGGGGTCATCTTGACCAAAAGGTATGAAGAATACATTTTTCATATTCAAGAGTTTGACGAGGTTTGCGGCGTTTAATCCTAATGCGTCATTAGTTGAGATTCCAAGCAGTACAGGTGAATAATTGCGCAAAGTAGCTTTAGCCGCCATAAGAACCGGGGAATCGGTGGCTGCATTCGCAAAACGGCTCATCGAATTCCCCGTGAGTGGAGCGATAATCATACAGTCAACTGGGGTAGAAGGACCAAAAGGCTCTGCTCCTGCAATAGAAGAAATCACTTTTTCTCCAGTTGCATTCTCGATTTTCTCTACCCATTCTTCGCCTGTTCCGAAGCGTGTAGCTGCTTTAAGAACAGAGTGAGTGATGACAGGTACAACCGTTGCGCCGGCGTCTTGAAGTTTCGCAATCATCGGTAGCAATTCTTCGTACGTACAATGGGAAGCTGTGATTCCCAATCCAATACGTTTATTTTCAAGCATTTTTTTACTCCTTTCCTCTGCACATCCTCAAAATTGTATCTGCCAAATAGCATGCAGCTCTTTGCGGGAAATGTTTTCCCGGCAGACCGAGGTGTAACGTATAGTATGCAGAGGACATTCCGGGCTTTAGGCACCCGGGCTTTGACGCAAGATCAAACACACGAAGAGGATCTTCTGGCTGTAAAGCAAGCCATTGCGCAGGAATAGTGTTTATAAGATAACCCGATTCGAATTCAGCCTCTGATGATAGCCTCTTCACTTCAAATCCTAGCGCTTCCGCTTCACCGAGCTGAGCTTCTGATCTCGCATAGATGGTCAACTTAGCTCCTGCCGCAGCAAGAACGTGTGCAAGCATTCTCCCCACTCTTCCAAAACCAGTAATTTGAAAATGGGTACTTGCAATCGGCGTGTTGGTTTCCAAGTAAAAGTCCTTTACGAAACCTTCCGCTGTGAGGCGGGCATTATTCCATACAAATCGTTCATCCTTTAAGTAACTCGATACATAATGTCCTGCAGACTCTAACTCTCTTTTCTGAATTTCAGGAAGGATGCCAGTGAAAAATACAGTACCTGTAGAAAGTTGTTTTAAGTCAAGCGATCCCATTATTCCCTGTATCGGCAAAACGATATGTGTTGGATGAATTTTGTCAATCTGCTCCACAAGCTCATCCGTTACTTTATCGTACGGATAGTGGGTCACATCCAGATTGTTTTCATTAAAAAGCCGGGTACATTCTTTAATCCGAAGATCAGAACCGATCAGCAACCAGCGTGCTTCACTCATCAAATTCTGCACCATCCAGGAAGTGTGTACGGCCAAATAATATACGGTGTTCACCAATTAATACAATTTCACTCCACGGAATATATTGCTTGGAAGTCTCTTTCTTTTGAAGAAATGGAATTTTGCTCGCACGGTCACGAATTTCAAACCCAATAATTGTACCGCTGGAGCGGTCGAATAACAAATCTGTATCCGCTAAAAAGCCGTACCTGATGCCCTCTTCCACTTGAATCAGCTCTTTTTGTGCTAGTTCAGACAACAACACACGCATTCCTCCTAGTCTCTTTACCACTAGTCTATGATTGAGCAAGTGAAAAGCTGACAAACCGATTGATTAGTCTTGATTGGGAGACAGGATGGAGACTGCAGGTATATTTCCTAGCAATTTGATGGCCATCATCGCTATATCATCCGCCGTCACTGCTTGGATTTTAGCTATGATATCTTCCTCTGACTTATGTTCACCTAGGAGCAGTTCGTTATTGCCATTACGGTGCATTCTTGCTTCTGTACTCTCCAAACCGATTAAGTAACTTCCCCGCATTTGTTCTTTTGCGTTTCGCAGCTCATCAGCAGTAACCCCATGTTCAATAAATTCGTGTATAACGGATTGGACAGTATCAAATAACTGTTGTTCGTTCTCCGGAGAAGCTGCACAGCCAATGACGAATGCCCCCTCTTCCGCATGTGAGGCATAATAAGAATAAACCGAGTACGCCAATCCTTTTTCTTCTCTCACTTCTTGGAACAATCGCGATGACATCGTACCGCCCAGAATACTATCGAGCAACGCCAAGCTATATATATCGGGATGCTTAAGAGGGAGGCCAGGATAACCTAAGAAAAGATGTGACTGCTCGATATCCTTTGCTTTTCTTCCATTCCCGCTTTTGAAGTCAGCCGGTTCCAGCACTGGTCGAGGCTCGTTTGAAATAGGTTTGCTAAACGAACCAAATAATTGTTCAACCGCTGATAGCAAGGAATTATCAAAACTCCCTGCAACCGAGATGACAATCCTGTCCGGTGTATAAAAGCGATCCATGAAAGTGATTAAGTTCTGCTTTGTAAACGACTGAACCCGGTCAGGTGTACCGCCAATTGGTCTGCCTATGGGATGATTGGGATACATAAGTGCCCATAAGCGTTCATCCGCATCTTCTTCAGGCGAATCTTCAACGGATGCCAATTCGTCGATAATGACAGACTTTTCTTTCGCCATTTCCGTTTCATCTAACTTTGAATTCAATAGCATATCCGCTAAAATGCGGGCTGCGTCTTCAGCACGATCTTCTAATACAGTTGCATAAAAACATGTCGCCTCTTTTGTCGTAAAGGCATTGATGTCTCCGCCAAATCGGTCAAATTGCTGCGCGATTTCTTTCGCTGTAAAAGTCGCGGTTCCTTTAAAAAGCATATGCTCTATGAAATGCGCGATACCTTCCTCACCGGTCAACTCTTCTGCAGATCCTACTTTTACCCATATTCCGAGCGATACGGAACGGGCATGAGAAATTGGTTCACTGACGACCCGTACGCCATTTTCTAATGTTTGAATGGTTACCATTGGTGTGCCTCCTATTGGATGTAAACAAAAAAGCCTCGCTCTCACAACTGTGGGAGGGAGGCTTCTTGCGATAAAATTACTCGCCTTTTTGTTCTGCTTTTTCTTTTTCTTCTTTAATGACAATTTTACGTGATAAGTTGACGCGGCCTTGGTTGTCAATTTCGATGACTTTGACGAAGAGCTCGTCTCCCAATTTCATAACGTCTTCCACCGCTTTTGTACGTTCTTCTTGAATTTCGGAAATGTGGAGCAATCCATCTTTTCCTGGGAATAACTCAAGGAAAGCACCGAATTTTTCAATGCGTTTCACTTTTGCCATGTAATATTCTCCGACTTTTGCTTCGCGGACGATGTTTTCAATCATCTTCTTCGCTTTGTCGTTCATCTCAGAATCAGGAGACGAAATGTAGATTGTCCCATCTTGTTCTGTATCGATTTTCACGCCAGTTTCTTCAATGATCTTGTTGATGACTTTTCCACCAGGTCCGATAACATCGCGGATTTTGTCTGGATTAATGTGAATCATGATTATCTTAGGCGCATATTTTGAAAGTTCTTCTGCTGGCTGCGCAATTGTTTCAAGCATATGACCAAGAATTTTCATACGGCCGATTTTCGCTTGCGCCAAAGCTTCTTCTAAGATTTGTCGTGAAAGACCATCAATTTTAATATCCATTTGAAGTGCTGTAATACCTTCAGAAGTACCCGCTACTTTAAAGTCCATATCTCCTAGGTGGTCTTCCATTCCTTGGATATCAGACAGTACTGAGTAGTTGTCTCCTTTTTTCACAAGTCCCATTGCTATTCCTGCAACTGGAGCTTTGATTGGAACACCTGCATTCATCATAGCCATTGTGGATGCACAAATCGATGCCTGAGATGAAGAACCGTTAGATTCTAGAACTTCAGCTACAAGACGAATCGTATATGGGAACTCTTTTTCATCTGGAATAATTGTTGAAAGTGCGCGCTCTCCTAGTGCACCGTGACCAATTTCACGGCGTCCTGGAGCACGGATTGGGCCTGTTTCTCCAACACTGAAGTTCGGGAAGTTATAGTGGTGCATGAAGCGTTTTGTTTCTTCCAGCCCCAGCCCATCAATAATTTGTACTTCACCGAGTGCACCTAGTGTACATACGCTAAGAGCTTGAGTTTGTCCGCGTGTAAATAGACCTGAACCGTGCGCTCTAGGAAGAATGCCTGTTTCTGAAGATAGTGGACGGATTTCTTCAAGTCCACGACCATCCGGACGTACTTTTTCATCTGTAATTAGACGACGGACTTCATCTTTCACAAGCTTTTCCAATACGTTGCGGACTTGTTTCATAGTCGCATCATCCGCTTCGTTCTCTTCGTAACGGGCAATCACTTCGTTTTTCACAGCAGTGATTGCTTCTTCACGGGCATGCTTTTCTTCTGTCTGGATTGCTTGTACTAAGTCGCTGTTACAGCTCTCTTTAATCGCAGTAACGAGATCCTGATCGAGTTGGAATAATTCGATCTCCATCTTTTCTTTGCCTACTTCTGCAATGATTTTCTCTTGGAAGGCAACGAGTTTTTTGATCTCTTCATGACCGAACATGATTGCTTCCAACATAATATCTTCAGACACTTCTTTCGCGCCTGCTTCCACCATGTTGATTGCATCTTTTGTTCCAGCTACTACGAGGTCAAGCTCGCTCGCTTCAAGTTGTGTCGGTGTAGGATTGACAATGAATTCGCCATTCAGACGACCGATTTGAACACCTGCAATGGGACCATCAAATGGAATATCTGAAATGGAAATCGCAAGTGATGAACCGATCATTGCTGCCATTTCTGACGAACAGTCTTGGTCCACTGACATTACAAGTGAAATGACTTGTAAGTCATTACGGAATCCTTCAGGAAATAATGGTCTGATTGGACGGTCAATTAAACGGCTCGTCAAAATCGCTTTTTCAGAAGGACGTCCTTCACGCTTGATGAATCCTCCTGGAATTTTACCAACTGCATATAGTCGTTCTTCATAATTCACAGTTAGGGGGAAGAAATCCAATGCTTTCGGCTTTTTAGAAGCTGTTGCAGTAGAGAGGACTGTTGTTTCTCCGTAGCGTACGAAAACCGCCCCGTTTGCTTGCTTTGCAAGTTGTCCTGTTTCGATTGTAAGCTCTCTGCCAGCCCAATCCATTGTAAACTTTTTGTGTTCTGTCATGATTGATCTCCTCTCGGTTTACATCCTTTGAATACGAAGTATGTATTACATAATAGTGTATCAAATTAAGCAATGGTTTGCGAAATATATCTTTAAGTAATGGGATTTAGGAAGCAAAGAAAGTTAAAAAACATTCGTTTGCATAGAAAAAAGCGGGCAAAGCCCGCTTTTTCGGTTGTCAATATTAACGGCGTAGGCCGAGTTTAGCGATTAGATCACGGTAACGTGCAACTTCTGTTTCACGCAAGTACTTCAAAAGACGACGACGTGTACCGACCATCTTATAAAGACCACGGCGTGAGTGGTTATCCTTCTTGTGTGAACGCAAGTGCTCGTTCAAGTTGTTGATCTCTTCAGTAAGGATAGCGATCTGAACATCTGCAGACCCTGTGTCGTTTTCATGAGTTTTGAATTCGTTGATCAATTCATGTTTACGCTCTTGTGTAATAGCCATCCTAGTCACCTCCCATTCTTTAATATCCCCAAGTCCCAAGCAGCCGTTGGTGAATCGTAATGCCAAGGAAAGGTTCGTGTACACTGTACACTTGACTATCATAGCATGCACATCTTACGACTGCAACCTTCAGTCTTTTTTTGAAAGTATTTTTTTTGCTGTTTCCTTGTCTTCTGCAATCTGTTTAATCAGCATATCGATTGAATCGAACTTCTGCTCAGCTCTGATATGATCTATCCAGTCAACTATCACATTTTTGCCATATAGGTCCCCGTCGAAATCAAAGACATTCACTTCAATCGTTTTACGTGCTTCATCCGGATGATCAAAAGTCGGCTTAACGCCAATATTACAGACGCCATCATAAGTAATTCCATCTGCTGTGAACCGTACTGCATAGACGCCATTTTGAGGGACTATGAGTTCAGCGCCTGGAGTAATATTAGCAGTTGGAAAACCTAGTTGCCGTCCGCGCTTGTCCCCGTCAATCACTGTACCGATTGAACGAAAAGGACGGCCAAGAAGCGATGCAGTTTTTGCTACTTCTCCGTTTGACAGTAATTTACGAATGCGTGTGGATGAAACCTTCTCCTCTTCTTCAGTTACTTTTTCGACGCTTGTCGTGCCGAAATCTCCATTTGCTAACGATGCCATCTGTTCCATTGTTCCTTTTCCTTTTGCGCCGAATGTGAAGTCAAATCCAGCTGTTACATGACGAACATTCAAATTTCTTAACACTTGATCAACAAATTCCTCCGGAGTCAAGCTAGCGAGACTTTGATCGAATGATACGATAAATAACGTGTCGATTCCCATTTCACTTAAGATCCGCTGTTTTTCTTCCAAGGGAGTAATGTAGCCAATTTTTTCATGCTCACCCGCAAACAGATGAGAGGGATGAGGATTAAACGTCATTACAGCGGAAGCAATTCCGAGGTTCTTTGCGGTATCAATTGCTTGTTGTATAACTGTCTGATGACCTTTATGCAGTCCATCGAAAAAACCGATAGCTAACGAGAATTCTTTGTCAATGATCTTAGTAATACCACGATCAATTCGCAACTCAATTGTTTCCATCGTTTTTCCTCTCCTCTTCTCGATTCGCAAGAAACATCTTGACAGGTTTCATCAGCCCTGTTTTTTCTGGATGCGGTGCGTACACAGCGAGAGCTCTACCGTGTTCCGTAAATACTGCTTCGTCCTCTGTTTCGAGTATCGGATGAAGGGGAAGAACTTGGCCATTTAAAACTTTGGTCAGCAGTTCTTCATTGTCCTCTATTTGTACTTGAACAATCCCCTCTAAAGCGGACTCCAGCGGCCTTAAGAATGATTTCAGGCTTCCAGTCTCCTGAAGCTCACGGACTTCATCTAGCGTACGGCAGTCGGTTTGCTTATATGTCCCTGAAGCCGTCCTTACTAAATGGGACATATGTGCAGGATACCCCAGCTGTTCTCCAATTTGAACTGCAAGCGTACGAATATACGTGCCTTTCCCGCAAGATACCTTAATCGTAAAGCGGGGTTCGATTCCTTCGAATTGTTCATCTTCACTTAATAACTCGATTTTATGGATGTGTACTTTGCGTTCTGGACGCTCAACTTCTATTCCTTTCCTTGCATACTCATAAAGTTTTCTTCCATTCACTTTAACAGCTGAATACATAGGAGGAATTTGTGTAATATGTCCTGTCAAAGTAGCTAGAGCCTGCAGTACTTGTACACGAGTAATGACCTTGTCCGATGCATCATTCTTGACGACATCTCCATCAGCATCTTCAGTTTCAGTCGCAGTTCCAATAGACACCTCAGCAATGTATTCTTTTCCTGAATCTGTGATGTAGGATGCAACTTTTGTGGCAGACCCGATGCAAATCGGCAAGACGCCTTCTACACTCGGGTCAAGAGTTCCGGTGTGCCCGACTTTTTTCGTGCGAAGGATTTTCCGTAATTTAAATACACAATCGTGTGAGGTCATCCCTTTTTCTTTCCATAGGGGCAGGATTCCGTCCATATCATCGCCTCCTTTTATAGGTTAGTTCAAGCACTATGTAAAATGAAAAAGGGACCGGAAATCCAATTGGATACCGATCCCATTTGTTTAATTGTCCGACTCGTCTTCCTTCACATCACGTAAAAGTGATTCGATTCGGTTGCCGTATGCGACGGATTCATCAAACGCGAAATCGATTTCTGGTGTTTTTCTTAAACGGATCCGTTTTCCGATTTCAGAGCGGATGAATCCTTTAGCTTTTTTAAGCCCTTCTAGTGACGCTTCTTTCTCAGAATCTTTTCCAAGAACAGAAATATAGATAGTTGCTTGTTGAAGGTCCCCTGTTACTTCCACATCGGTCACTGTGACGAAACCAATGCGAGGATCTTTCAAACGTTGACCTATAATATCACCGAGTTCTTTTTTCATTTGTTCTGCTACTCGATTAACACGCATTGACATGGAGTTTCACCCCGCTTCACTATCCAGGATAGTCAATCTGTATTTCAGTTAGTTCCCAATCTGGATTGGACTCGAGAAATCGCTGAACGCGATGAATTTCACGTTCAGCAGCTTCCGTTGAAGAGGCAATTGCGACAACGCCAAGTGTTGTACGCTGCCAGAGATCTTGGTGATCCAATTCAGCTATAGAAACATTATACCCATTTTTCACACGATCGATCATACGTTTCAGCACGGAACGTTTATCTTTTAGAGAAGCCGCCATTGGAATGATGAACGAACACTCTGCATAAACAATCACACGCGCTTAATTTCCTGCATGATGAAAGGTTCGATGATGTCGCCTTCTTTAACATCGTTAAAGTTCTTAATCGTGATACCGCATTCGTATCCTTTTGCGACTTCTTTTGCATCATCTTTGAAGCGTTTCAATGTATCGAGTTCCCCTTCAAAGATAACAATGTTGTCCCGGTAAATGCGAACCCCGGAGTCTCTTGTTATTTTACCGTCAGTTACATAACTTCCGGCAATAGTACCGATTTTAGAAACTTTGAATGTTTCACGGACTTCAACTTGACCGATAATTTTTTCTTCAAATTCAGGGTCAAGCATACCTTTCATTGCAGATTCGATTTCCTCTACAACTTTATAAATAACACGGTGCAGACGAATGTCGACGCCTTCTTCATCAGCAGCACGTTTAGCATTGACATCTGGACGTACGTTGAAACCAATGACAATTGCATTTGATGCAGCTGCTAAGGAAATATCAGATTCGTTGATTGCTCCGGCACCTGTATGAATAATTTTAACATTGACGCCTTCTACATCAATCTTCATTAATGAAGCTGCCATTGCCTCGACAGTACCTTGAACGTCTGCCTTAACAATCAGGTTCAATTCTTTCATTTCGCCTTCTTTCATCTGATCAAACAAGTTATCCAAAGTGACACGCGTTTTTTCAGTACGCTGTTCCTGGATTGCTTCGCCAGCACGGCTTTCACCAATTTGACGAGCTGTTTTCTCATCTTTGAAGACTACAAAACGGTCACCTGCTTGAGGCACATTGCTAAGACCTGTAATTTCTACAGGAGCAGATGGACCGGCTTCTTTAACACGGCGGCCTACGTCATTGATCATTGCTCGTACACGGCCGAATGTGTTTCCGACAACAACAGGATCACCGACGCGAAGTGTTCCATCCTGAACGAGCAGGGATGCAACTGCACCGCGGCCACGGTCGAGTTGAGCTTCAATAACTGTTCCTTTAGCTCGAACGCTTGGATCAGCTTTCAATTCAGCAACTTCTGCAACAAGGAGAATCATTTCAATTAACTGGTCAATTCCTTCACCTTTAAGTGCAGAAATTTCAACAAAGATTGTATCTCCGCCCCAAGCTTCAGAAACTAAACCGTGTTCCGTTAATTCTTGCATAACACGATCTGGATTAGCAGATGGTTTATCCATTTTGTTGACTGCAACAATAATAGGAACTTCTGCAGCTTTAGCATGGTTAATCGCTTCAACCGTTTGTGGCATAACCCCGTCATCCGCAGCAACAACAAGGATAGTCAGGTCAGTTACTTTTGCACCGCGCGCACGCATAGTTGTAAATGCTGCGTGTCCTGGTGTATCAAGGAACGTGATCTTTTTCCCATTGGAATTAATTTGGTATGCTCCGATGTGCTGAGTGATTCCGCCAGCTTCACCTTGAGTGACTTTCGTGTCTCTAATTGAATCGAGTAATGTTGTTTTACCATGGTCAACGTGTCCCATGATTGTAACGACAGGCGGTCGTTCGATAGCTTCTGTATTCGATTCAACTGCCTCATCATCTGTATCTGGATCTTCGAAATAGATTTCAAGATCTGTTACATCAATGCGAATTTCCTCTTCAACTTCTACATCATACTCTGCACAGATTAGTTCAATCGCATCTTTATCAAGCTCTTGGTTAATGGTAGCCATTACACCAAGAAGGAATAACTTTTTAATGATTTCTGAAGGTTCCCGGCCTAGCTTGTTTGCAAGTTCCCCAACAGAGGCAGATTCGTAAAATGTGATTTTTTCCGGTAACGGTTTTTCCACTTTAGGCATTGGGTTCGCAGGACGGTGTCTGCGTCGACCTTGGTTTATACCCCGTGCTGGCGGACGTCCGCCACGGCGATTGCCTCCGCCGCCTTGACGGTTTTGGGAAGATGGCCCTTGATTAGGACGATTTTGTCCTCCAGTTGACGGACTGCCCTGACCGCCGCTTGCTGGACGGCTGCTTGTTTGCCCCTGAGGACGATTAGCAGTCTGCCCTTGTGGACGGCTATTGCCGCCTTGACCTTGCGGACGATTCGTGCTTTGTCCTTGTGGACGGTTGCCCGTTTGACCCGCTGGGCGATTGCTGCCTTGGCCTTGCGGACGGTTGCCTGTTTGGCCTTGCGGGCGGTTATTGCCTTGTCCCTGTGGACGGCTGCTGCCTGTTTGACCTTGTGGACGGCTGTTACTTTGTCCCTGCGGACGGCTGCCCGTTTGGCTTTGTGGACGACTCGTATTTTGACCTTGCGGACGAGACGCACTTTGGTTATTGGATGAAGTACTTTTTGAAGCTGAAAACTTCTTATCCAATTTTTCTGCAGAGCTTGTATCGATCATTGACATGTGGTTCGAAACATCCACATTCATTTTACCTAGTTCCTCAATGACCTCTTTGCTTGATTTGTTAACCTTCTTCGCGTATTCATGTACACGTATTTTCGTCATTAGCCCACCCCCGTTATAATTCGTTGAGGAGCGAGGACAGCTTTTTAGCAAAACCGCTGTCCGTTACCGCGAGGACGACCCGCGACTCTTTTCCGATTGCATGCCCGAGTGCTTCGCGGCTCCCAAAAACATGCTTCTCAACGTTGTAACTATTACATTTATCCGACATTTTCTTATTCGTATTGTCAGATGCGTCTTCTGATAGTATAACAAGTTTTGCTTTCTGTGCTCGAACTTCAGAGACTACAAGCTCTTCGCCGGTTGTCAGCATTCTTGCTCGAGCTGCTAAACCTAGTAATTGAAAAATCTTAGTTTCTGTAGAAATCATTTAATTGCCTCTCTCCGAATCGCATGTAATAAATCTGCATACACTTGTTCCGGAACAGCGCTACCCAATTGACTCTCGATTGCACGCGTCGATTGCGCTTTTTCTACGGCTGCTTCAGATTTTGATACATACGTTCCGCGTCCAGATTTTTTACCTGTCAAATCGACGGATATTTCTCCTTCTTTTGTGCGGACAATCCGGATCATGTCTTTTTTAGGAAACATTTGGCCGGTAGCTGCACACTTGCGCAACGGCACTTTTCGATTATTGACTGCCATGCGTATGCACCCTCTCGTTACTTCTTATTGATGTTCGTCTTGATACAAGTCGATCGAATCTGTCTCGACTTCTTCTGTCCCTTCAGTCGAATCAAGCCCAGTTTCTTCATCAGAATACATATCTACTTCTGCAGATTCATCAACGTCTGCTGCATCAGCTTGGAATTCCTCTTCAAATCGAGGATAGATTCCTAGTTCACGCGCATCTGTTTCACTTTTAATGTCAATTTTCCAGCCAGTTAACTTGGCAGCTAAGCGTGCGTTTTGGCCACGCTTACCGATTGCCAGTGATAATTGATAATCCGGAACTACTACCGTTGTCGAACGATCTTCTTCTTTAACTTGAACATCCAATACTTTAGAAGGGCTTAGTGCGTTTGCAACGAAGATAACTGGATCTTCTGACCATTCTACAATATCGACTTTCTCACCATTAAGTTCATTTGAAATCGATTGAACGCGTGCTCCGCGCGCGCCCACACAAGAACCTACTGGATCCACTTCTTCGTTCGTTGTAAAGACGGAGATTTTTGAACGATCGCCCGCTTCTCTTGCGATCGATTTAATTTCTACAATTCCTTCAAAGATTTCAGGAACTTCCATTTCAAACAGACGGCGCAAAAGTCCGGGATGTGTTCGAGAGACAAACACTTGTGGTCCGCGTGAAGTGCGTTCCACTTTAGTGATGTACACTTTGATTCGTTCATGCGGGTTGTATGTTTCAGAAGCGATTTGCTCGGTCATAGGAAGTACAGCTTCCACTTTCCCTAACCCTACATACAAGTTGCGCGCATCAAAGCGCTCTACAATTCCATTGACGATATCGTCTTCACGGTCGATATATTCTTCATAGATAAGACCGCGTTCAGCTTCACGGACACGTTGGGTAACGACTTGCTTCGCTGTTTGAGCAGCAATTCGTCCAAAGTCGCGAGGTGTAACTTCTTGCTCCACAATGTCGCCAACTTCATACGCTGGGTTTATAAGCAACGCATCTTCAAGCGTAATTTGCAGACGGTCATCTTCCACTTCTTCTGCTACGACATCTTTACGTGAAAACACTTTAATAGTTCCTACTCCTAAGTTCAAATCCACGCGCACGTTTTGAGCTTGATTGAAGTTTCGTTTGTACGCAGTTACGAGTGCCGCTTCAATCGCGTCCACTAGTACCTCTCTAGATATGCCTTTTTGCTTTTCTAATGCTGTTAATGCATCGAGAAGATCGCTACTCATGTTCATCACTCCTGATTATTCAATTATGCAGAAAAGTCGATTGCATATCTTGCAACAGCAATCTTTTGCTTATCGATTCTGACTGTCAATGTACGTGTTTTAATGCGAATTTGAAGTTCAATAGCATCTGGTTCATTGACTAAAAGGTGCCCTTCGAATTCTTTCATATCTTTAACTGGCTCATAAGTTTTCACGTAAATATACTGGCCAACCGCTTTTTCGTAATCCTGCTCTTTTTTAAGCGGACGCTCTGCCCCTGGAGATGAAACTTCCAAGAAGTAGTTTTGTGGAATCGGATCTGTACGGTCCAGTTCTTCACTTAGACGTTCACTTACTTGTGCACATTGAAGTATGTCGATATTCCCTTCCTGCGTATCAATGTAGACGCGCAAAAACCAATCTCTTCCTTCTTTCAAAAACTCAATGTCGACTAGTTCAAGCGATAACTCATTGACAATCGGGAGTGCTAACATTTCTACTTCTTCTGTAATTTTACTCATCTTACCCCTCCCTTGCAGGTTGTAATTTGCTTGCATAATAATGGCAGACAACAGAAAAGAGCGGGGAATCCCACTCTTTTCGCGTAAGACTATAGCAAAAGTTGTTTCAATTATACCATATGTTCAACCCCTGCGCAAATTATCCAAATGCGCGGTGTCGTATTACTTCTTTACTTAGAACAATGACAGCTGATTCATTTCCGGCAATCCCTCAAGGCAGCCGAGCGAATCCATGTATTCTGTAATTGTTTTGGATACACGCCCACGGCGCTGAAGATCTTCCTTAGATAGGAATTCTCCGTCATCTCTAACTTCTACGATTGTTCTCGCAACGTTTGTACCTAGTGATGGAATGGCATTAAATGGCGGAATCAGTGTATTACCCTCGATGATGAATTCAGTAGCGGATGATTTATATAAATCAGGTTTAGCAAATGTAAACCCTCGTTCACACATCTCTAAAGCGATTTCAAGGACCGTAACTAGACTTTTTTCTTTCGGCGAAGCGTCTAAGCCTTTGTCATAGATTTCTTTCACTTTCACTCTAATAGACGCTGGACCTTTAATCATCGTCGCCAAATCGTAATCTGTTGCACGCACTGTAAAATACGTTGCGTAATACATAATCGGATGATGCACTTTGAAATAAGCAATCCGGAGTGCCATGAGAACATAAGCAGCGGCGTGTGCTTTCGGGAACATGTACTTAATTTTTTTACAGGAAGCAATGTACCATGCCGGGACTTTGTTTTTCTTCATTTCCTCTTCAAATTCAGGTGTCAGTCCCTTACCTTTACGCACCGACTCCATTATTTTAAATGCAATGGCTGGTTCCAGGCCTTGATAGATTAAATACACCATAATATCGTCGCGACAGCCGATTACTTCTGCCAGTACACACGTTTTATTCTGAATCAATTCCTGTGCATTGCCGAGCCATACATCCGTTCCGTGAGACAATCCCGAAATTTGTATGAGCTCTGAAAATGTGGAAGGCTTTGTCTCTTCAAGCATCTGGCGAACGAATCGGGTACCGAACTCAGGTACTCCGAGCGTTCCGGTTTTACAGTTAATTTGCTCTTCCGTTACACCAAGCGATTCTGTCCCGCTGAACAGTGCCATAACACCAGGATCGTCAGGCGGAATCGTTTTAGGATCCATTCCTGACAAGTCTTCCAGCATTTTAATCATCGTCGGATCATCATGACCTAAAATATCGAGCTTGAGCAAGTTGTTATCAATGGAGTGGAAGTCAAAGTGAGTCGTCTTCCAGCTCGAACCGACGTCATCTGCCGGAAATTGAATCGGCGTAAAGTCATAGATCTCCATATTATCCGGTACTACAATGATACCGCCCGGATGCTGTCCCGTGTTTCGTTTAACGCCTGTACACCCTTGAACGAGCCGATCGATTTCGGCACCCCGCAAATTGATGCCGTTATCGTTCATATACCCACGAACATATCCGTAAGCTGTTTTCTCAGCAACAGTTCCAATAGTTCCTGCTCTGTACACATAATCTTCACCGAAAAGTTCCTTCGTATAGTTGTGGGCATTTGCCTGATACTCACCACTGAAGTTCAAGTCGATATCCGGTACCTTATCACCGTTAAATCCAAGGAACGTTTCAAATGGGATGTCATGACCGTCTTTTGTATACGGGATGTCGCAAGCCGGGCAATTTTTGTTTGGTAAGTCGAAACCTGAGCCGACTGAACCATCCGAGAAGAATTCAGACTGCTTGCATGTTGGACAAACATAATGCGGCGGCATTGGATTCACTTCCGTAATTTCCATCATCGTCGCGACAAGAGAAGAACCAACCGAACCACGAGAACCAACCAAATAACCATCATCCAATGACTTTTTGACCAACTTATGTGAAATCAAATAAATAACCGCAAACCCGTTTCCGATAATCGACTTCAATTCCTTATCAATACGGGCTTCAATTATATCCGGTAATGTCTCCCCATAGATGTCATGGGCCATCGTATACGTCAGCTGGCGTACTTCTTCGTCAGCCCCTTCAATTTCTGGAGGATAAAGATCATCTTTGATCGGCTTAACGTCTCCGACCCGATCGACAATACCCTGTGGATTATCTATGACAATCTGCTCTGCTGTCTCAGGTCCTAAGAACGCAAACTCTTCCAGCATTTCATCCGTTGTCCTGAAATGGACAGCTGGCAATTCGTGACGGTTCATCGGATTCGCACCACCTTGAGAACGGACAAGTACTTGACGATACGCAGCGTCCGTTTCCTCAATGTAATGTACGTTTCCTGTTGCCACTACTGGGAGGCCTGTCTTTTTCCCCAATTTAATCATTTTACGCATGATATCTTCCAGGTTCCATTCATCACGAATGAGATCCAGTTCAATCAAATGATTATAAACCGGCTTAGGATGGAGCTCCAAGTAATCATAAAACCCGGCAACTTCCTCTGCTTCTTCAATCGACTTTTGCATAAGTGCTTCAAACACTTCGCCTTTGTCACAGCCAGAGCCGACGAGCAGCCCTTTTCTGTATTTCACGAGCAGCGACCGCGGAATCCTCGGCACTCGATAGAAATAATCCATGTGAGAGAACGAAACTAGTTTAAATAAATTCTTCAGACCTTCATCACTGGTAGCAATCAGCGTGCAATGGTTAGGTCGTGAACGCTTGTACGCATCCCCTTCACCGACGTTTTTGTTAAAGTCATCTAACCAGGCAATCCCTTTTTCAGAGGCATCTTTCATCAATCTAACAAATAGATGCGCAGTCGCTTCCGTATCGTAAATGGCACGGTGATGCTGAGTCAAATCGATGTCGAACTTTTTAGCTAATGTATTCAGACGATGATTTCTGAGATCCGGGTACAGCAAACGCGCCAATTCTAATGTATCGATTGTTGGATAATCTGCGGTTTCAATTCCTGCCTTTTTGCAGGATTCATAAAAGAAGCCCATATCAAACGAAGCATTGTGCGCGACTAAAATGGAGTCACCTATGAACTCTATGAAATCGACCATCACTTCAGAAACTTCAGGTGCATCTTTCACCATATCATCTGTAATCCCTGTCAATTCGGTTGTGGTAGAAGACAAAGGATGATGAGGATTTGAAAAACGTTCAAATGTATCTATGATTTCCCCGTTTTTAACACGGACTGCAGCAAGTTCAATTACGGTATCGTACACAGCGGATAACCCTGTTGTCTCAACGTCAAAGACAACAAATGTATCTTCTTCGAGTAACCGATGCTGTTCGTTATAAACGATTGGAACACCATCATCCACAAGGTTCGCTTCTAAACCAAACAACACTTTAATGCCATGCTTCTTCCCTGCATTATAGGCATCCGGAAAAGCCTGCACGTTTGCATGATCTGTAATCGCAATAGCAGGATGACCCCATTTTGCTGCCTGTGCAACAAGTGCACCCGCAGAAGAGACCCCGTCCATTTGACTTAGCTTTGTATGTGTATGTAATTCAACACGTTTACGCCCTTCGGGTGCTGTGTCTTTTTTGACAACTGGTGCAACTTCCATAATATCTTGTGCCATCATGATTAAGTCACGAACGAATGTATCATTTTGAATACTTCCGCGGGCTCTTACCCATTTACCTTTCGTGAGTGCTTTCATGAGGTCTGCATCTTCATTATCACGTGAGAACATCTTCACAAGGATAGAGTCGGTATAATCCGTCACTTTTAAGGTTAATAATGATCGACCGCTTCTTAGCTCTCTCACTTCGGCATCGAAAACAAAGCCTTCGATTGTCACACGGCGCTCTTCATCTTGGATCTGCCGGATTTCCAACAACGGTTCATCACCGCGAATTGGTGTTCCGAAAGAAATAGGACCTGTAGGCGCACCACCTCCATCTTTCTTAGTCGTTTCACGCTGCTGCATTGCTTCCAATGCTTTTTGAGCATAAGCGACTTCCTCTGCCTTCCGTTCTTCGAAAAATGCAGCGCGGGCTTGTTCCTCTTCCACTGGTGCCTCTGAAATTGTGAACTCCGGATAGATCCGTGGGAAGCCAAAGGACTCATATGCATTTGAAATGAGATGACCATACTTATTTTTCAACGTTTGCTGTTGGACATCATTCAGACAGCAAACTGTAATTTTCTCTCCAGCAATCGTTGGTTTTTGTGATGTCAATGCTTCACGAATCGGCGGCGAAACTTCACCCAGCTCATCCATGATTGCAGGCCAGTAGGAAAGAATAGTTTCCGCCTCATGCACTTCCGTCTTTGTACTGATTTTTAAACGAATCGCAGCGATATTGGCAAAAGTCTGTTCCACACGTTTACGGAATAGTTGGAACACATCAAACGGTAACGGCTTTTGCAAGGTTGCTGTAAATTGCCAAACCCTCGACTTTTTAAAGATATCCACCCGCTCTAATTCAGCGTCCTGAAAATGAATAACAAACGCGTCTTCCGTTAATTCGATTTGCTGGAGCAGCATTGACATCTTTCTTTTAGCATCCATATATTTCTCCTTTCCGTAAAAAGAAGGGAAGGACCGCGAGTCGGCCTTCCCATGTCTTTACTCTGTTCTGAAAAACTCTTGAAGTTTTTCTGTCACTTCTTCTTTTCGCATGCTAACCGGCTCACCCATCATTCGGTACGTCACTTGGACCATTCCAGCTTCCGCGTCATCACCAACTACTATTTTTACCGGGACACCTAACTGGTTGGAAGTTTTACGTTTACTATCAGGGCTTACATTTCGATCATCAAACAGCACACGATATCGGTATCCATTCATGACAGAGTGAATCTCTTCTGCTAACTGCTGCTGACTTTCATTTTGAATATCCTCAATCAATAAATGTATATCATATGGAGCAAGTTGAATTGGCCATTTCAATCCCAGTGAGTCACTAAAGTGTTCAGCCGTCACTGCAAACAAACGGGTCAAATCTATATAATAATATCCCGTTAAAATTTCAAGGGATTCCTTGTTTGCGACGTTAATCGTACTGAATACAGGTTCTGGTTCAATAATCCGTGCGAATGTGACTCCTTGACGAAATGTTAACGTACCATTTCCATCAGGTGATGGCTCTCCTTCTTTCACAAGACGGATATCTACGTAATGGTCAACTGTAAAATCACGTTCCGGATTAACATTCAGCAGGAATGTATCCTTTTCATTTGCGCCGCAAATCCCATTCACAATAGCAGAGACACCGTAGTCAGCATAAACCGGTAAACCGAATGGTAATTGGACAGGTCCAATCGTGTTCAGTTCAACACCTAACTCTTTCTTTACCTCACTCGGGGTCAATAAACTGATTATTGAACCCCCAAAAGCTTTAGCTAACTTCATTTCATTCATCTCATGATCTCCACGAAGAAGAATGAGTGCAGGTTTCGAATCAATGTCATACAAAAATGCTTGAACTGTTTGAGAGCAGTCTAATCCAAGTGATTCAGCCAGCGGGGCAATTTCTTTGCCATGTCCACTTATCTTTTCAGCCTTTTTAAGCTTTTTGGATTCGATAGGTTCTTCTTGGAAAGCTTCCGCAAGCACAGCTTTTGACGTATACGATGAATCAGTACTTTGTGCAAAAAATTCTTTTCCACATTCGGAAAATGCAATAAATTCGTATTCAGTTCCCCCATTAGCGTTTTGTGATTCAATTACGCGATAAGGGAGTCCGATTCTATTTGCAATAGTTGAAAAGACCGAAAATAACGTTTCTCCATTCTCTTTTGCTTCAACTGTATCAGTATGAAAAGAATAGCCACTCACTAATGAATATTCTTTTGCATACAGAAGATTGGATTCCTGGATAGAATGCAGGGTTTTTCTGACATTCTGTTTGATGTGAAATACAGATATCGGCAGCTGCTCGGAGCTAATAATTTCTTTTGCAATGAACGACAGCAAAATCATTTCATCTGATTTTCCTGTCGCATGTTCAAATTGTTCATATGGAAGATCCACTTCAAGGACACGCGCTGACTCCATCTCCTCACGGATCACACGCTTTATATTTTCTAAAACTTTTCCGGCTAACGGAAAATACGCATACATGCCTTCAGATGTTTCTTGAACATAACCAGATTGAGTGAGAAGCTGATCTGCCAGACAGTTGTTTGAAGTTTCAGCAGCAGGTATGAATACACCTGATTGTTTCATCGTGCGTCGCCTCCATTACCCTCTGATCAATACGATCATCATTTCTAGAAAAAGAACTTTTGAATATCGTTCCATGTAACAACAAGCATAAGTAACATAAGCAGCATTATTCCTACAAAGTGAACCATACCTTCTTTTTGACGATCAATCGGTTTACCGCGGACCGCTTCAAACAAGAAGAACAACAATCGTCCGCCATCCAATGCTGGCAGCGGCAGAAGGTTCATAATTCCTAAGTTAATGCTCAATACAGCTGCCCAATTCATAAGATTGAAAATACCATACTGTGCGACTTCTTCTGTTGCTTTGTATATCCCTACTGGCCCGGAAAGTGCATCCAAAGTAAAATGACCAGTTACAAGCAAACCGAGCAACTCAAATATTTTCGCAATCCAGAACCAGGTTTGCTGTGCGCCATACGCTATGGCTTTCAAAGGGTTCTTTTCGACTGGGCTTGTATAGAATACACCAATCTGACCTTGTTTAACTCCAGCTTCTTCCGTTTCTTTAGGTGTTACTTGCAGTGCTACCAGTTCACCATCACGTTCAACTTCTAAATCAATCGACTTACCGGCATTATCCTGTATGGTTCCTGTGAATTCATTCCACGTCTTCACTTCCACACCATTTGAAGATTTTACAAAATCACCTTTTTGAACACCAGCTGCTTCCGCTGGACTATTATCTTGGACTTCTGTAATTATTGGTTCATTTGTCGGAACCCCATTCAATAAACCGAGTGCAATAAAGATGAAGAACGCTAGAATGAAGTTAAAGACCGGTCCTGCGAGAATCGTTAGAAATCTTCCCATTAGTGGTTTTGAATCGAATTGACGATCTTTCGGCGCGATGAGTGTCTTCTGCCCTTTCTCGTGGATAACAGCAGTTCTTGACACTGGCAAACGAACCAAACTTCCTTCATCGTCGTATCCTTTAATAAATAATTTATCATTTAAATCGGCTTCTTCTGTTTCAAGGAAAAGCACATCCGGATTCGACACATTTGAATTCAAGTAAATCTTAGTAACTTCGTCTTGTGCATTTAAAATCAATCCGACACGATAGCCTGGCAGCAATTCGACGGTGTCAAAATCTTCGCCTGCCATTCGTACATATCCGCCAAGCGGAAGCAATCGAACCGTATAAAGTGTTTCACCTTTTTGAATACCGATTATTTTCGGTCCCATTCCAATTGCAAATTCACGAACCATAATGCCCGCTCTCTTTGCAAATAAGAAGTGTCCAAACTCATGGAAAAAGACTAATGAGCCAAAAATAATTATAAACGAGATAACTGTCGTCGCCATTTATACCCACCTTTTCAGCTTACTTGGCTATTGTACTAAATACCTTATTTTATCATGGAATAGACGATTTTACGAGTTTGCATATCCGTCTCAAGGATTGCTTCCAAATTAGGTTCCAGAACTGGATGATGCTGTTCCATCGCACGTTCAACAAATTCATCGATTTGAACGAATGGGATATGTCCTGCCATGAATTGACTAACCGCCATTTCATTTGCAGCATTCATTGCGGTTGGCATTGTGCCGCCGATTCGTCCTGCTTCGTACGCAAGTGCAAGAGCCTTGAAACGTGTTAAATCCATCTTTTCAAAATGTAATGTACCGATATCTTCAAGCTTAAGACGCTGAGGATTTTTCATAGGAATACGTTCCGGATAAGAAAGTGCGTACTGAATTGGAACACGCATGTCTGGTGAACCTAATTGCGCCATGACACTTGTATCCTCAAACTCAATCATGGAGTGGATAATACTTTCTTTGTGCAAAAGACAATCTATCTGATCATAAGGCATATTAAAAAGGTGGTGGGCCTCAATTACTTCAAGACCTTTGTTAAACATTGTTGCTGAATCAATCGTCAATTTATTCCCCATCGACCAATTTGGATGAGCAAGTGCTTGTTCCAATGTAACATTAGTCAGCTGAGCTCGAGTTAAATCTCTAAAGCTTCCTCCTGAGGCCGTCAAAATCAGGCGGCTGATCGATTTGGATTGCTCACCATTCAGCGCTTGAAATATAGCGGAATGTTCGCTGTCTACAGGCAAAATAGACACACCGTACCGCTTCGCTTCCGCCATTACAATATCGCCGGCCGCTACAAGAGTTTCTTTGTTTGCAATGGCAATTGTAATTCCTTGACGAATGGCTGCCAGTGTCGGTTTCAGACCTACACTTCCAATTACAGAATTTAAGAGGACGTCTGCACCTGTGTTGGCTGCAACTTCCTCCAATCCTTCTGCTCCATAAAGGAATCGTATCGCCGGAAATTCTATTTGAAGAGTTTCCGCGTCCATTTTTTCCATTACGGAAATAAGCGGCGGATTATGGAAAGCAGCAATTTCTCGTACTTTCTCAATATTACGCCCAGCAGAAAGCGCTACAAGTTCAAACTGATTGGGGTGAGCTGCAATTACTTCAAGTGTTTGTAACCCAATAGAACCTGTAGCCCCAAGAAGGCTGATCTTTTTTTTCATCAAAAACATCCCTTTCGATTAACTAACAAAGTGCAATAAATGCAGAAGCGGCAAAACAAATAACAAACTGTCAAACCTATCTAAAATACCTCCGTGTCCAGGTAAGATCTTCCCCGAATCTTTCACGTTATAATTTCTCTTTAACGCAGATTCAACAAGATCCCCTAGTTGACCAATAACAGATGCGATGAGTGTTACACCAATTAAAATCAGGAAGGTAGATCCGACAGGTTGTATAAGTTGAAATAGGACCGCAAAAACGACTGCACTCAAAATACCTCCCACAAAACCTTCAACTGTTTTGTTTGGCGAAATATCCGGCCACAGCTTATTCTTGCCTAGTTTACGACCAATAAAGTAAGCGCCAGAATCTGTTGTCCATACAATGACCAGTGCATAAATGATAAAGACTAAACCGGCATCCCGTGTAGCAGTGAGATAATAAAATCCCATCCCTACATAAAAGGCAGACATCACTAAAAAGGATGCGTGGGCAAACGTAAAACGATTCTTCACAAGTACAGTATAGATCAATAAGAGCAATATAATGATAAAAGCGGCTTCTAATTTCGTATAACCGACTGCTCCTAACCATTTGAGTGCTAGCTGGTCAGGTAATAATAGAATGGCTGACAATATCCATGCCAGTACACCTTCGATAGAAAGTAATTTAATGGATTGCATTTTCAACAGTTCATACAGTCCGATTGTTGCGATTGCATAGACCAAAATGGTGAATGGAATCCCTCCAACAACAACAAATGGAATGAATACTGCAGCTGCTACAATAGCAGTTAGTATCCGTTGTTTCACTTGATTTCATCCCCTTCAAGACTTCCAAACCGTCTGCTTCGTTTTTGATAATCCTCTATAATACTAAGCATACTCTCTTCATTAAAGTCCGGCCAGAGTACTTCCGTAAATGCAAGCTCCGCGTAAGCTAACTGCCAAAGCATGAAATTGGATAAACGAACTTCCCCACTTGTTCTAATGAGAAGATCTGGATCCGGAAGATGCGATGTCATCATTGCGCCGGATACGGTCTCTTCAGTAAGTTCATCAAGTTGAATTGTGTTTTCTGAAAGTTGCAAGGCTAAGTTTTTTACAGCTGCGACGACTTCGAAACGACTTCCATAGTTCATTGCAAAGTTTAGAATCATTCCATCATTATGTGCTGTAGCTTCCATCGCTTTTTGGATGGCTTCTTTTGTATGAGCAGGTAATAACTCGGCACTTCCAATCATTTCTACTTTAACGTTGTTTTCAACTAACTCCGGTAAATATGTACTTAAGAATTCACCCGGAAGTTTCATCAGAAAATCAATTTCAAGTTTAGGCCGTTTCCAATTTTCTGTTGAAAATGCGTATAACGTCAATACTTGAATACCTAGTTCATTGGCAAAAAGAGTGGTTTTGCGTACAGTTTTCATGCCTTCATGATGACCTGCAATTCTCGGAAGTTTACGCTGCTTCGCCCACCTTCCATTCCCATCCATAATAATGGCGACATGTGTAGGCACCGGCTTTTCTTTCACAATGGCGAGCCTCTCTTGTAATGTCGACGGAACAGCCGTCGTCTTCTTTCGCAGTAGTTTATCGAACATCATTTTTCCTCCACTCGACGACGTTTCAAATCATTCATCCTCTTTATCCTAACAAAATAAAGGAAAACTTGCATGTTAAAAAGGACGTCCTAACGTTAGGACGTCCTGCGAAAAAGAAAGTTCATGTTTAAATTTCCATAATCTCGTTTTCTTTGTCCCCTGCAATGCTATCGATTTTAGAGATGTACGTATCGGTTAGCTTTTGGACATCGTCATTATTACGACGTAATTCATCTTCTGTAATCTCGCCATCTTTCTCGAGTTTTTTCAACTCATCATTGGCATCACGACGAATATTGCGGATTGCTATTTTAGATTCTTCAGCGGCTTTTTTCACTTCTTTAACTAGATCTTTACGGCGTTCTTCAGTTAAAGCAGGAACTGCTAAGCGAATAACATTTCCGTCGTTAGAAGGTGTAATACCAATATCCGACTTCAAAATCGCTTTTTCGATATCGCCTAACGTCGTTTTATCATACGGCTGAATGACCATAAGACGTGCTTCTGGCACAGAGACTCCTGCCATCTGATTAAGGGGCGTTGGTGCACCGTAATACTCAACTGTAATACGATCTAGTAACGAAGCGTTTGCCCGTCCTGCACGAATTGAAGCTAAATCACGTCCAAGTGAACTGATTGCTTTTTCCATTCTTTCGGTTGTTTGATCCATAACTGCTTTTGGCATGTTTAGTTCCTCCCGACGACTGTACCGATAGTTTCTCCACATACAGCCTTTTTTATATTTCCTTCTTCCATAATCGAGAATACTACGAGTGGGATATCATTGTCCATACAGAGTGTTGAAGCAGTTGCATCCATCACTTGCAGCCCTTTGCTAATTACATCCAGGTAGGTCAACTGATCATATTTCACTGCAGTTGTATCAAGCATTGGGTCAGCAGAATAAACGCCATCCACATTGTTTTTCCCCATCAAAATGACATCTGCTTCGATTTCAGCTGCACGAAGAGCTGCTGTTGTATCCGTTGAGAAGTATGGATTTCCGGTACCTGCTGCAAAAATGACTACACGTTTCTTTTCGAGGTGTCGAATAGCTTTTCGACGAATGTAAGGTTCTGCTACTTGACGCATGTCGATTGAGGACATGACACGAGACTCTGCACCTAACTTTTCAATCGCGTCTTGAAGTGCTAATGCGTTCATAACCGTTGCCAGCATTCCCATATAGTCCGCAGTTGTTCGATCCATTCCCATTTCACTGCCGACCTTGCCGCGCCAAATATTTCCGCCGCCGACAACAACAGTTACTTCAACGCCAAGATCCAGCACTTCTTTCACTTGAATCGCAACAGATTTAATAATTTCCGGGGAAAGACCAAATCCTTGTTCTCCAGCGAGAGCTTCACCGCTTAGTTTTAACACGATCCGTTTATAAGTAGGTGTGTTCATATGTATCCCCCATCTTCTTGGTTTTCTTAAAAATAGGGAACACAAAATGTGTCCCCTACCATTAGTATGAGTTAAAACAATTATCCTTTGTTAACTTGGCTCATTACTTCATCAGCAAAGTTATCTTCACGCTTTTCAATTCCTTCGCCTACTTCATAACGAATGAATTCTGTAAGCTTTCCACCAGTAGAAGTTACGAATTCTCCAACCTTTTGGTCAGAGTTCTTAACGAATGGCTGGTCCAGTACACAGATCTCTTCGAAATACTTGCGAAGACGTCCTTCAACCATTTTAGCAACGATGTTTTCCGGCTTGCCTTCATTAAGAGCTTGTTCAGTAAGAATTTTACGCTCATGCTCAACTTCTTCTTCAGAAATTTGGTCATGTGAAACGTATTTAGGATTCATAGCAGCGATGTGCATTGCAACATCTTTAGCTGCTTCGTCATCTGTAGAACCTTCAAGTACTGTAAGAACTGAAATACGGCCACCCATATGAAGGTATGCGCCGAAAGCGTCATTATCTGTCTTAGTACGAATTTCAAAACGGCGAAGGCTGATCTTTTCACCAATTTTAGCGATAGCGTTTGAAATATAATCCGCTAAAACAAGTCCATTGTCCATAGTTGTAGTCAATGCTGCTTCTACAGATTCTGGCTTAGTTTTTAATAGATGAGCTGAGATTTCTTTAACCAATGTTTGGAACCCTTCGTTTTTAGCAACGAAGTCAGTTTCAGCATTGATTTCAAGGATAATTGCTTCGTTTCCAGAAACTTCAATCGTTGTAGTTCCTTCAGCAGCAATGCGATCTGCTTTTTTAGCCGCGCTAGAAAGACCTTTTTCACGCAAGAAGTCTAATGCTGCATCCATATCACCATTAACTTCTGTAAGTGCTTTTTTACAATCCATCATACCTGCGCCTGTTTTTTCACGAAGTTCTTTTACCATTTGTGCTGTAACTGCCATGTTGTATTCCTCCTATAAAACTATTGATTTTGGTTTCTTTCTCTAAAAAAGACGATAAGGGGATTGGCCGCTTATCGTCTTTGATTTTCCAGTTACTCTGCAGTAACTGCTTCTGTTTGTTCTGCTTGAGCAGCTTCTTCGTCTTCACCTTGTCTAGATTCAAGCAATGCGTCTGCCATTTTGCTTGTCAAAAGGCGTACCGCACGGATTGCATCGTCGTTTGCAGGGATGACGTAGTCAATCTCATCTGGATCGCAGTTTGTATCAACGATACCAACGAGTGGAATATTCAATTTATGAGCTTCCGCAACAGCGATGCGCTCTTTACGTGGATCTACTACGTAGATTACGTCTGGAATTGATTTCATATCACGAATACCGCCAAGGAATTTGACAAGACGTTCGTGTTCTTTTTTAAGTTGAGAAACTTCTTTCTTAGGAAGTACAGCAAAAGTACCGTCCTCTTCCATTTTCTCAATTTGTTTCATACGGCTGATTCGCTTCTGGATAGTACCGAAGTTAGTCAATGTACCGCCCAACCAGCGTTGGTTGATGTAGTACATACCCGCACGTTCCGCTTCTTCTTTAATCGCATCTTGTGCTTGCTTTTTTGTACCAACGAAAAGTACTTTTCCGCCGTCAGCACCGACTTGGCGCATGAAGTTATAAGCTTCTTCTAGCTTTTTAACTGTTTTTTGAAGATCGATGATGTAAATTCCGTTACGCTCAACAAAAATGAATTTCTTCATTTTAGGGTTCCAGCGACGTGTTTGGTGTCCGAAATGCACACCAGCTTCAAGCAATTGTTTCATTGAAATTACTGACATAATTATTTCCTCCTGTTTGGTTGGATTCCTCCGTATACTTCATCCGCAGAGCGACCTTCCGGCACCATCTCAAAACGTCCATACACGTGTGTAGTAATACCGCTTTCTAATATAACACAAGCCTAAATACTTATGCAACAATTATCTTTTGAATTTCAAGATGAGTTCTACTTCTGTTTTCCCCTTTTCAAGGCGGCTTGCGATTTCATCCATCGATAATCCTTCGTCATACAGCCTGTACACCGTTTCAAACTCAGTTTCTGGTTTTTGCGTGGCGATAAGTTCTTCAGTGTTTGCTGCACTGGATTGCTGCTGTGATCGATATGAATTTAAAATTTTCGCAGTAGGCGGCTTATGATTAAAGTACACAGCTGCTGCCGTCTCATCTTTTTGAGAAATTGGAGTACTTTTTGTTTCCGTCTTGCTTTCGGAATTTTTAGGTTTTTGCTGTATTTTTATAAGCTGTTCGATTAAGCGATCATTTTCTTCTTTAACCTCAGTGATATAGAGCGCCAGACTATCTTCCATTTCTGTCATGAGCCGTTGCTGTTTCTTTTCGGTTTTATCTAATTTTGAAATTCTCATGTACAGCAAAGCGATCAGATAAAACCCGCCAATCTGCAATACAAAAAGAGCTGCAATCCAAAATGCTGTCATTTCATCACCCTGTATAGTCTACGAAGCCGCCTTTATAAGGATGGCTTGCGTGTTTAAGTTCTTTTTGCGAAGAGCCTTCTTCTTGTTGTTCATTATCCCCTTGCGAATCTTCTTCTGAAAATTTTCCAGCGTTCTTCGTTTTTTCGGACTCGGCTGATTCAATTACTGTATTTCGCTGTTTCATCACTTGTTGATCGGTTTGGGCTGCTGCTTGCTGATGGTTCAGCATCGACTGCTGATTCTTTTGTTCTGTCAGTTTTCCTGCATCAAACGTTTTAGGGATCGCAATTTGAAGTTCTATCGACTTTAAACTCATAATACCCCTCGATCCAGCACTTCAGGTAGCAGTAACTTTCTTAGCTTGAAAAGTGCTTTGGAATGAATTTGTGAAATACGCGATGTTGATAAGTTGAGAATCTCTCCAATTTCAGTAAGCGTCATATCATCAGAATAAAACAGACTCAGCACAAGCTGTTCATTGTCATTCAAGTCTTTGATCTTCTGAACCATCTCACCTAATAGTTCACGTTTTACTGAGTGTTGTTCAGGAGTCACTGTTTTTTCATCTTTTAAAACGAAACTTTTCCCTGAATCTTCTTCATCATCATTCATTCGTTCATCAATTGAAAGAACACTTGAAAAATAATGTTCTTGCACCGTCTGATACACTTCATTCACATTCAAACCCGTATGTTCAGCGATTTCTTCAGGTGAAGCTGTCCGCATCAGTTTTTGTTCCAGGTGACTAATATGTTCTTCTAATTTTTTCGACTTTTCCCTAGAAGAACGCGGCAGCCAATCTTCCTTTCGTAATCCATCGAGGATGCTTCCGCGGATTCGAAACGAAGCGTATGTATCAAATTTCAAGTCTCTGCTTGGATCAAATTTAGTAAGCGCGTCAAACAATCCTTGGTATCCAAGGCTTTTAACGTCATCTCTGGAAACATTACGCGGTAATCCAGAACCTATGCGCTGGACGTGATAATTTACGAGCGGCATATATTTTCGGACGAGCGCATCTCCAGCGTCAGGATCTCGTTTGTTTAACCACAAATCCCAGTATGTCTCCTCCGACATGTCTTTTTTCGACATAGAATCCCTCGCTTCCGTGCAACAATGTATATTTCGACACTATCATACTAGTCATTATATCAAAGTACAGGTAGTAAAGACAGTGAACATCTATTATTTTTTCATACAAAAAAACAGTAGTTTCACTTACTGAAACCACTGCCCCACAGTTTAAATCCCATTCGTTCCGGCATTCACCGTTCGTACTTGCAATATGGAACTGGCGGGATCGAACTCGATGGTACGTCCGTTAGATCCACCGGTATCTTCTGCCACCAAAGGGATGGAAAGTCTGGCAAGTTCATTTTTCACAGCTTCCACATTACGGGGCCCGATACGAACGGTATCACTGGAACCGAATTGAAACATCTGTGACCCTCCTGCGATTTTCGCTTTTAACGACAGCGGACGGACGCCCTCTGCTTTCAGTTGTTCCATTAAAGAATAAATTCCCGTATCTGCAAATTTCGCAACATTAATGGAATCTCCTTTGCCTAGTGAACTGTCCGGCAGCATGACATGAACCATCCCCGCAACTTTACGGCGTTCATCATACAACACAACACCAACGCAGGAACCAAGACCAGATGTCCGTATTGTGTCGGGCTCCCGGACAATATTCATGTCTGCAATTCCAACTCGTACAACTGTTTTCACCATTTCCATATTACATCACACCTAGTGATTTGAAGATTGTAATATATGAAGGAGGGTCCGGGAGTAAAAAGAAGTGCCCATCTACACTCTTATCATTTCCGTCTTCTTCAATAATTTTCGTATCGATAACAATAACCTCGTCGCTATAGTGTGACACTTCGATTAGTCCGAAGCTTACGATGGCACCTACCATATCAACACTTAGCGAAGGGACTGTAGGGAAAATCTTCAGTCCAGTGAAATCAGACAAAGCAGATAAGTAAGAGCCTGACAAGATATTGCCTAATTCTTGCATAGCAGAGACTCCAATTTCACCAATTGACTCTGGGATTAAAAAGTCAAAATGCGGATCTCCAATTAAACGTCGTATGAAACGGTTGGCAGAATCGATTGGAAGCACAAAGAACATGCTTCCCGACAGGTCACCTTCAATCCTTAAAAAAATCCCGACAACAACATTTTCACTGCCTCCCGCAAGTTCGAACATGTCATCAAATGAAACAAGCGCCACTTTTGGGACATGCATATCGATTTTACGCTGGAGTAATTCAGAAAGAGAGGTTGCCGCATGAGCCGCACCAATGTTGCCAATTTCTTTAAGGACGTCTAAATGCATATCTGAAATGTTACGTTCAGTTTTCATCTGCATTCACGTTTCTAATTGGACGGAGCACATTGTCCAAATTGAGCATTACGAGCAGCCGCTTCTCAATTTTCGCAACTCCTGCTACAAATTCAGATTCTACTGAACCGACGACTTCTGGCTGTGATTCAAGCGCGTTAGCAGGAATATCAATTACATCGTTTGCATCGTCTACAATAAGACCGACATCAAAGTTTTCAAGATTCACAATAATAATGCGTGTGTTGTCATTGTACTCCATTTCAGGCAAGTCAAAACGATTTCTCAAATCTACGATAGGTGTCACCATTCCACGAAGATTGATAACCCCTTTAACATACGAAGGTACTCCCGGAATTCTCGTAATGGTCATGAGTAATAACTTTTCAATGGACTGAACGACATCCACTTCTATGGCATATTCTTTATCAAGCAATTGAAAAACAATCGTTTTCATTACTTTATTTTCTATTTCTGCTGTCATTGGATTCCCCTCCTACTTATTTAATGAGCGCGTTGCAATCTACAATAAGTGCAACTTGACCGTTTCCTAGGATTGTAGCACCTGATAGTGCGAAAACGCTCTGTAAGTAGTTACCGAGTGATTTCAGTACAATTTCTTGTTGACCGATGAATGAGTCAACGACTAATGCAGCCAAGTTCTCGCCTTTACGAACAATTACGACTGACTTCAGCTCTTCAGGTTCTTCAGGGAGTCCTGTATCAAAAATCTCACGAAGATCCACAAGCGGAACAATTTTACCTCGGAAATCGATGACCCGCTGATTGTGCGCATTTAAAATATCAGCATTTTGAATGATCGCTGTTTCAATAATGGATGACAGCGGAACAGCAAAGATTTCTTTTTGCATTTGTACAAGCATAACGGAAATAATCGAAAGTGTAAGCGGCAGCTGTACTTGGAATAAAGAACCTTGACCTTCTTTAGATTCAATTGAAATGTGACCGCCAAGTGATTCAATCGTACTTTTCACAACATCCAGACCTACACCGCGACCAGAAACGTCCGTCAGTTTTTCAGCAGTCGAAAAGCCTGATGACAAAATAAGTTCTGCGACTTGCTTGTCTGTCAATGTCTGTGCAATCTCTTCTGTAACGATACCGCGTTCAATCGCCTTTTTAAGAACACGGGCACGATTCACTCCCGCACCATCATCTTCTAATTCGATGAATACATGATTGCCGGAATGATAGGCACGAAGCGTTACTGTTCCTTCTTCAGGTTTACCTGCTGCAATACGTTCTGCGGGGCTTTCCACTCCGTGATCCAAAGCATTCCGAATTAGATGAACCAGCGGGTCACCAATTTCATCAATTACAGTACGGTCTAATTCTGTTTCAGCACCGATGATCTCTAAATTTATTTTTTTATCAAGGTCGCGTGCTAACTGACGGACCATTTTAGGGAAACGATTGAAAACAGTCTCCACAGGAACCATTCGCATATTGAGAATGATATTTTGCAGGTCTCCTGAAATCCTCGTCATGCGCTCCGTCGTTTCATTCAGTTCTGCATTTTGCAATTCCGCTGCGATGGATTGGAGACGCCCTCTGTCAATGACCAATTCTTCGAATAGATTCATTAGAACATCCAGCCGGTCAATATTGACGCGGATCGTCTTATTTGCAGAATGGGCATTAGTTGACCGTTTCGCTGTGCCCTTTTCTGTTTTAGACGGCTCTTTTTTTACAGGCTGTTTTGCAGGCTCATTAACAGGAGCAGCAATAGCCGTTTCGGTTGTAGCCGCAGTTTCAATAGCTGCTGACTGGAATTGCACTGGTCGGATTTCAGCTTTTTCAAGTTCGGATACTTTCTGAACTTTCGCTTGCAGCTCGTCTGCTTCTTCTTTTGTGACAATCACAACAGTAAATTGATTGTCGAATTCTTCATTTTCCAATCTCTCAACAGTCGGGTACGTCTTAATGATTTCCCCTGCTTTTTCAAGAATCTCAAACACCATAAATACACGTGCAGCTTTAAGCAAGCAGTCCTCACGAAGAATAACTTTTAGTTCGAACGCATGAAAACCTTGTTCAATAGACTGTGAAACTACAGTTTGTTCAAAGTCATCGTAAATAAGACCTTCTGATTCTTCTGCAGTTTGAACCTGTTCCGTTTTTTCATTAACAGCTTCTAGCGGGGACTTCCCAGCTTCAATCTGGTTTAGCATCGTCACTAATTTCTCAACATCTTTTTTCCCGCTTCCGCCTTGTTCGATATCGATAACCATCTCTTCCAGCGCATCAGAAGACTCAAACACGACATCCAAAATTTCAGAAGTAACCCGGATTTTAGCATTTCGGATTGCATCGAGTACGTTTTCCATCTTATGTGTCAGATTGGCAATATCCTCATAGCCCATAGTTGCAGACATCCCTTTAAGGGTATGCGCCGCTCTGAATATCTCGTTGACAATCGCAAGATCATCAGGATTTTTTTCAAGTTCTAGCAGTTGTTCATTACACGCCTGGAGATGTTCTTTACTCTCTTCCAGGAACATTTCCAAATACTGATTTGTATCCATCAAAAAGCCTCCTTAGTACTTTACATGTTCTGTAAGTAACTTACCGATATCTTGTACATTAGCTGATAGGTCCGCCAGTCCCGCTTCTTGAATGGCTCTTGGCATGCCGTACACAACGGCGGTTGCTTCAGATTCAGCGATCGCAAACGTCTTACATTTTTCTTTTAGTATTTTCATTCCCTGCAAACCATCGTGACCCATCCCTGTCATAATGGCGGTTGCAAATTGCAGTTCAGGTAATTCTGAAACTGACTCAAGTAAGACATCTACGGCAGGGCGGTGGCCCATTCGCGGAGCATCTTGATCATCCAGACGTATGGCATAACTTACACCTACACGAGCTACTTTCATATGCTTTCCGCCCGGAGCGATATACGCTGTATTTTTCTCAATAAGCTCTCCATTTTCAGCTTCTTTCACTGAAATCTTACACAAACTGTTTAATCGATCCGCAAGTGATTTCGTAAAGCCTGCAGGCATGTGCTGAACGATAAGTATCGGTACACCGATGTCTTTCGGAAGAGAAACAAGCACTTGTTGAAGGGCTCTTGGACCCCCTGTCGATGTACCTATAACTATGAATTTCTTTACCGCAGAGCGTGGGAGTGCTCCTTCAGTAGGAGGAACAATTGAACGTTTAGATGAACTCGTCAATTTTGTCCCAGTTGTTGCTACAGAAGGTATAGATGGTGCTGCAGCCGCTCTGCGGGGGAATATTTTCAACATATCGATTTTTGATGCATCCAGCACTTTTTCAATAATGACCTTCTCGCTATCACGCAAGTTCAGTGAAATTGCACCGCCAGGCTTTGTAATGAAGTCAACTGCTCCATATTCCATTGCACGGATGGTATTTTCAGCGCCTTCTTTCGTCGTGCTCGACAGCATAACGACCGGCAGCGGGTTGTCTTTCATAATGAGTTGAAGTGCCCCTAAACCATCTAAGACTGGCATTTCAATATCAAGTGTCATCACATCCGGCTTTAATAGACGAGCTTTGTCGACTGCTTCCTGTCCATTTCTTGCCGTACCGACTACCTCTAGAGAGGGATGAGATGAGATAATTTCAGATATCAATTTACGCATAAATGCAGAGTCATCTGCAATCAGTACTCTCTTGGAAACATTCACGTCCAAAGTCATCCCCGTCCCCTCGCAAATATTTTTTTGAGTTGTCCAAGAAACGTACTGCCCTCTTTACTATCTATATCGGTTCCTGATGAAATATAGTTAGCGGCAATCGCATTCATTCTTCGAGAAATTGGAGCATTCGGATAGAGCTTTGTGAATGGTTGCTGTGCAACAACTGATTTATGGACGGCTGAATCTTCAGGAAGCGTCCCTAACAGTGTAGTTTCTTTGTTCAAAAACTTTCTCATTGCAAACTGCAAACGGGTGACGGCCTCATTACCGTCTTCTTTTGGCTGGACTCGATTATTCACAATGAAGAACTTCTTTTCAGTATCTCTTAAACAAATGAATTTCATCATTGAATAGGCGTCTGTAATCGATGTTGGCTCGGATGTCGCAATGACGATAATTTCATCCACTGCAACAATTAGTTCAATGGCACTTTCAGAAGCGCCGGCTCCCATATCGAACAAAATATAATCAAACTGCTGTTGAAGTGCTTCAAAAGCTTGAATAAGCCGTTCAAAACGTCCATCTGTCCATTCCAAAACAGTTTCTAAACCAGATCCGCCAGAAATGAAACTTAACCCGCCTGGACTTACTGTTATGACCTCTTCCAAAGTACGGTCACCTGTTAAATATTCTTTCAACCCGAAGGGTGCTGATGCGCCTAGTAAGATATGGACATTTCCCATACCAATATCCATGTCTACGATGATGACACTTTTTCCTTGAGCTAGTAGGCTGCTGGCAAAATTCGTAGTGAAATTCGTTTTTCCAACGCCGCCTTTACCGCTTATCACAGCGATGGAACGGGCTGCCGTTCCTTCCTCTTTCATCATCTTCAATCGTAACGCTTCCGCTTGGTCACGCATGTGCCCCCTCCTCGAGTAAGAGAGTCAATATCTTTTCAACCGTGGCTTCTTCCAAGTCTTCAGGCACTTCTTGTCCATCTGTCACATACGCGATTCCCATATTGTAATCTTTCAGCAAATTAATGACAGGTCCGATAGTTTCTGTTTCATCCAATTTAGTAAAGATAAATTGGGAAATCGGAAATTCAAGGAATTGGTCAACTATGGACCGCATATCAGACTCTTTCGTAGTAGTAGAAAGGACTAAATAAGATTCCATTTCCAGTTCAAAATCAATGAGTTGCTTCAAGTCATCTACAAATTTCTTCTCTTTATAATTTCTGCCTGCTGTGTCAATAAACACAACATCTTTTGCAGACAAGCTCGCCAAAGACTTATTGAAGTCGTCTTCATTATAGACAACTTCAACAGGTGCTTGAAGCAAATTCGCGTAAGTACGTAATTGTTCGATTGCAGCGATTCTATACGTATCCGTTGTTATGAAACCTACTTTACGCTTATTTTCAATGAGAGAACGGGCAGCAATTTTGGCGATTGTCGTCGTTTTGCCAACACCGGTCGGTCCAAGTACATTCACATATTTCTTTTTAAAATGAACGCCTCCGAACGGTAAATCTGCCAGTTCTTCCTTCAAAATTTCACGGGCGATTTTCTTCTGTTCATCAACTGTATAGTCAACTTTTTCAGCTTTCATGCGCGCAAAAATCTC
>JARIBI010000037.1 GCA_029257435.1 Sporosarcina sp.
TAAGCAGCAAATCGATGAGTTGCGCAGTGAAAAAATACAACCCGATATCGACATTAAAGATGAAGATTAAAAAACGTGGGAGACATCAGACATGAAATGATTACTACCCCGTTTTATATTGTTATGAATGAGCTATAGGCGCGGAAGGCGGTAGTGGACACGATTCAAGTAATGGTAAGGATTAATTGGAAGCACTCCGCCTAATTCCACCAGACTCCACTTGCCGACACAGCGAATCGGACAGATCCCAAAGAGAATCGGACACATAGCCAGAAGAATCAGCCACATGGCGCAGACAATCGGCCACATCCAGCAAAAAATCGGCCACACGGGAGAATTAATCAGCCACGGGACACAACTCGCACCCATTTAGGAACTAATTGGAAGCGCTCCGCTTGATTCCACCAGACTCCACGTGCTGACACAACGAATCGGCCACCACTGCACTTGTTATGAGCACTCCCCCGCAACTTTGTGACAATTCCTAAACTTTATTTCACGGAAAGCTCTCTTTTGGGTTTACCTTCATTGAATACTGTAAATAATACAAACAATCCATAAGCTTAGAACTCCTCTTGGGCGCGCTAGCTATACGGTTGCACTTCTTCATAATCAATAGTATAGTGGTAAACTGCTTGTGAAAACTATCGTCACTAAGGGGGAACCATGAGAAAAATATCAAATGTCTTTTATATAACGATTGGTCTAATCGTCTTGGCCGTTGGCTACGGTGTCATTGATCCAGAGCGTTTTGAGGCTGGAACCGGCATCGTGAAAAACTTCGTGTCCACTGCATTCGGTTGGTACTATATGTTATTAATGACGCTATTAGTTGGCGTCAGTATCTACTTAATCTTCAGTCCCTACGGAAAAATCCGATTGGGCAAAGACACGGATCGTCCACAATTCTCCACAATCACCTGGATTGCAATGCTGTTTTCAGCTGGAATGGGAATCGGGCTCGTCTTTTATGGCGCTGCTGAACCACTTTCACATTTCGCGGTTAACCCTGCAACTGCAGAGCCTGGAACCAATGAGGCTTTCAGAGAATCCATGCGTCAAACATTTCTTCATTATGGAATCCACATTTGGGCTTTATACGGAATCGTAGCGCTATGCTTAGCGTATTTCCAATTCCGCAAAGGGGAACCAGGATTAATTTCAGCAACACTGAAGCCGATCTTTGGCGACAAAATGAAAGGGCCCTGGGGAACTATCATCGATGTCCTCGCTGTCTTTGCAACGTCATTCGGCGTGGCCACGTCTCTCGGCTTTGGCGCTGTTCAAATTAATGCCGGCTTGAACTATTTGTTCGGGTTTGAAATCGGCATACGGTCCCAATTTATTATCATATCCGTCGTCACAGTCCTGTTCATCATGTCTGCATGGTCTGGACTTAGCAAAGGAATTCGGTACTTATCGAATACGAACCTAGTATTAGCACTGGCATTACTTGGCTTCATGCTCATCTTAGGGCCTACTTTGCTTATCATGAACATCTTTACAGATTCTGTCGGAGGCTATGTGTCTCACTTTATCGACTTGAGTTTAAGTACCGCTCCACTGAATGCCGGGAATCGGGAATGGCTCGACGCGTGGACAATCTTCTATTGGGCTTGGTGGATTTCTTGGGCACCATTCGTCAGTATGTTCATCGCACGTGTGTCAAAAGGGCGTACTATCCGAGAATTCATGGTAGGTGTATTGCTCGCACCGAGTATTCTTAGTTTCATCTGGTTCTCCGCGTTCGGAACAACTGCGATTGAAATTCAGAAATCAGGTGCTGCTGATTTAGCTTCTGCTAACACGGAGATCGTGATTTTCCAACTGTTTAGTCAGCTGCCATGGTCTACGTTAACATCAGCATTTGCAATTCTGCTCATTACGTCGTTTTTCATCACTTCAGCGGATTCAGCGACCTTTGTTCTTGGAATGCAGTCGACATACGGCTCCCTGACCCCGCCTAACAGTGTAAAAATGATTTGGGGGCTCATCCAATCAGGTATTGCAATTATTTTGCTATCTGTCGGAGGTCTTTCCGCCTTGCAGAACACAATTATTATCGCAGCACTTCCGTTTTCATTCATCATTCTGTTTATGGTCACTGCACTCTTTAAGGAGCTGCAAAAAGACGTGAAGCATAGTAAACGTCCGAAACATTAACACAAAAACACCGGAATCCATATGAGGATTCCGGTGTTTTTGTGTTAATTACGCAGTAACTGGTGCCGCTTTTTCAATCGCTTGTTTTAAATCTGCAATAATATCCTCTGCTGATTCAAGACCGACCGAGAGACGAATGAGTTCCTCTGTTACCCCTGAATTTTTCAAGTCCTCACCAGACAGCTGCTGATGGGTCGTAGAAGCAGGATGGATAATTAACGACTTTGCATCCCCAACGTTCGCTACGTGGGACCAGAGGGCTACGTTATCGATTACACGGCGTCCTGCGTCACGTCCACCTTTAATTCCGAAGACAATAATAGAACCTGCCCCATTTTTAATGTATTTCTTAGCAAGATCTGCTGTTGGATGATCGTCGAGACTCGTGTAGGTAACCCAATCAACCGATGGGTGTTCTTTCAGGAATTGCGCGACCCTTTGCGCATTTTCCCCATGACGCTGGATTCGCAGATGAAGCGTCTCCAAGCCTTGCAGGAAGTTGAACGCACTGTCCGGATCGAGACACGGGCCGAAATCACGCAGTCCTTGAACACGGAGCTTTGTCGCAAATGCAGCGACTGCCGTGTCGATGCCGTAACGCAATCCATGATATGATTCGTCCGGTTCTGTGAAGCCTGGGAATCTGCCTTGTGTCCAATCAAACTTCCCTGCGTCTACTGCCACTCCGCCGATTGTCGTTCCGTGACCGCCAATCCACTTTGTTGCAGAATGGATAACAACGTCAGCACCAAATTCAATCGGGTTGCATCCGTATGGGGAGGCAAATGTATTGTCGATTAAAAGCGGAATGCCATTTTCGTGCGCGATCGATGCAATCGTTTCAATATCGAGCACTTGCAAGCTCGGGTTGCCAATAGTTTCAGCGAAGATCCCTTTGGTTTTTTCCGTAATCGCACTGCGGAAGTTTTCCGGATCAGTTGAGTCGACAAATTTAACAGTAATCCCGTACTTTGGCAACGTTGTTGCGAACAAATTGTACGTACCGCCATATAGATTGGACGCTGCAATAATTTCGTCACCGGCTTCTGCAATGTTCAAGATGGAGAATGCGATTGCCGCCATGCCTGATGAAAGTGCAACGGCTGCTGTTCCCCCTTCAAGTAACGCGATGCGTTCTTCAAACACAGCGACTGTCGGGTTCGTGATACGTGTGTAGATGTTGCCGGCCTCTTGCAGTGCGAAAAGATTCTTGGCATGGTCCGTATCACGAAATACGAATGATGTAGTTCTGTGGATAGGAAGGGCTCGTGATCCAGTTGTTGGATCTGGTTCTTGACCACCGTGCAGTAACAGGGTTTCGGGTTGAAAATTTGTCATATACATAACCTCCGGAAATTAGTTTGATGGAACTGCGCACACCGGACGGGTGATGGGGAAACTAAAAAAACCCCCTTCTACCGATAGAAGAGGATCTGCCATTGCTGGCACTTCCCCTTATCTTTCAGATCTAACAATAGATCTGTAGGAAGTAGCACCTTTGCAAGCTGGTATGCTTGCCGGTTGCCGGGCATCGCAGGGCCTAGTCCCTCCGCCGCTCTTGATAAGAGTTTGTGACTTATTCAGTTTTCCATCTTGGAACTGAGTATACGTGCTTGGAAATAGAAAGTCAACAGTTAAATCTAAATTGTTTGATAGTTTTGCGTTTGCTAATTAAACAGGTTGATTTCCGCCGGAGCCACCGCCTGCCCCTTCAGCCAACGGATTCTCGCAGGACAAACAACTGCACTGAACAGGGACAAAAAGAACCGCAAACCAAAATCTTGTCAGACTTTGGTTTGCGGGTAAGAATTAATTATTAAGCTGTGCCGTAGAAAACTTGGCCGCCTTTTAGGTTGATGATTTTGAGCATGTTTGTGCGTTTTACGTAGATGCTTTTGAACTGCTGGCGTCTTTTAGCAAGTTTGTGGGGTTACTCAAGTTGTCTTCAGTAACACGGGCAGTGAAGCTTGCTGGGTCGATGACAGAAACAATTGATGCATACTCTTCCAAAACTGTAATGTTTATTAGAACTTGAAGAGAGATCCTTTAAAAGATTTTAATGTTTAATCCCACAAAAAAAGAGCACGCAGTTAGCGGCTCTTTACTAGTAAGTCGACAGCTTCTTTAACAAGTTCCTCTTTCGACTGCGGTTTATCTGAAGACTCTTCGTTTTCCATACAAGCAATCAGGTTCGTGCTTACAATTAACCCTATGGTCCGATCGATTCCAGAGCGAGACGCAGACAACTGTGTAATGACGTCTTTGCATTCATCACCAGCTTCAATCATCCGCAGGACACCGCGAATTTGACCTTCAATTCTTTTTAGTCGATTCACCACTTTTACATCGTATTCCATGGATCTGGCCTCCTCTCAACATTATGTACATAATATACCCCTTCTGGTATATCGTCAATTAAATCCACTTCCTTCGACATGAAAAGCGCGAAATTGTTCGAATTATGCTATACTTATAGAAGTATTACAAATTTTAATGTTCCAAACCATCGGGCCAACCGCACGACACACTGTCTGTTTTTCTGAATGGCCATGGGTCTTCACAATATTAAAGAGATCGAAACAGACTAGAGGAGGGATTCGTTTGGCTTTTCCGCGTAAGGAACATCCTGTCTCTGATTTTATCGCAGCGCGTAAAATTGGCGAAAAGATTTCGTTCACACGTAATGATGTTTTCGTTGTAGGGGCAATCCACAAGATCTTAGAGAACTCCGTTATTGTAGAAATTTCAGAAGAAGACGCTGATTTGATTGGCGCCGCTTCCACACTAACCGTTGTTGCTCATAAAAATTACACAGTCGAATAATCTACAGAGCACCGACTTCGTCCACCGGCAGACCGCACCAGTTCTGTCGGTTTTGTCGTCTGTTCATTCTCAAAAACGCATGCAGCAGCTTATTACTACATAGATTTGAAAGGGGACTTTTTAGATATTATGAAAGAACAACTATTAGAACGATTCATCCGCTATGCAAAGATTGACACTGAATCTGATGAGAAGAGTTCGACAACACCGTCGACTGCTAACCAGTGGGATTTGTTGCATCTATTGAAGGAAGAGCTTACAACACTTGGCTTGGAAGACATTACGCTCGATGAAAACGGCTACTTGTTTGCTACACTTCCTGCGAATACAGACAAAGAAATCCCTGTAATCGGCTTCTTAGCGCACGTGGATACATCACCTGACTTCACAGGTAAGAATGTGAATCCGCAGCGTCATGATAACTATGACGGAAGTGATCTAGTGTTGAATGAGAACACAACTCTCTCTGTCAGCCGCTTCCCGGAACTCCAAAATTATATCGGTCAGACGTTGATTACAACGGATGGAACAACGCTGCTTGGCGCAGATGATAAAGCTGGTGTTGCAGAAATCATGACTGCAATGGCTTATTTCCAAGAGCATCCTGAAGTGAAGCACGGTAAATTACGTGTGGCTTTCACACCGGATGAGGAAATTGGACGCGGCCCGCACAAATTCGATGTAGATGCATTTGGTGTCGACTTTGCTTACACGATGGACGGCGGTCCGCTTGGCGAATTGCAATATGAGAGCTTCAATGCAGCCGGTGCACGCGTTACATTCAAAGGAACAAACGTCCATCCAGGCACTGCAAAAGGGAAAATGGTAAACTCCATTTTACGTGCACAAGAATTTCAAGCAGCCATGCCTGCTTTAGAAATTCCTGAGTTAACAGAGGGACGTGAAGGATTCATTCACTTAATGGACATCCACGGTTCAGTTGAGAAAACAGTGCTGGAATATATTATTCGTGATTTCGACAAGGACTCCTATGAGGCACGCAAGAAATTGTTTTTCGATACCGTTTCACAAATGCAATCAGATTACGGCGTGGAAGCAGTTGAGCTTGAATTGCAAGATCAGTACTTCAATATGGGTGAGAAAATCAAGCCTCATATGGAAATCGTTGATGTCATTTCCGAAGCATTCAACAATTTAGAGATTTCATCCATTATTGAACCGATTAGGGGCGGAACTGACGGATCACAACTTTCTTATATGGGCATTCCAACGCCTAACATATTTGCCGGGGGAGAAAACTTCCACGGACGCTACGAATTTGTATCTGCAGAAACGATGGAAAAAGCGGCTCAAGTCATTATCGAAGCTGTAAAATTGTACGAATCCCGTACATAAGGTGGGGTTACCATGAAAGGAGTTTGGATAGGCGTACTTGCCGCTGTCTTTTTCGCAGTTACTTTTGTGCTGAACCGCTCAATGGAACTGTCGGGGGGCAGTTGGCTGTGGAGTGCGTCACTCCGCTATTTCTTCATGGTTCCGTTTCTCGTTGCAATTGTTGGTGCACAAAAGGTCTCGGGGCGGTCAAGCGTGAAATGACCGCCAAACCGTGGCCTTTTTTTGCATGGAGCTTTGTTGCCTTTGTGCTATTTTATGGGCCGTTAACTTTTTCAGCAGCATATGCCCCCGGCTGGCTGCTGGCTGGAACTTGGCAATTGACCATTGTCGCGGGGGTGCTGCTTGCCCCATTATTTTTCATCACCGTAGAAACGAAGAATGGTAAACAACAAGTTAGACAACGGATTCCCCTTCCATCACTTATGATTTCACTCGTTATTCTGGCAGGCGTGGTCTTAATCCAAATCCCTCATGCGCAGTCAGTCACAGCCAAAACCTTTGCATTTGGAACATTACCTGTCCTTGTTGCAGCCTTTGCCTAACCTCTCGGCAACCGTAAAATGATGGAACTGTTAGGCGAATCATTGGATACGTTTCAACGGGTACTTGCTATGACACTGATGACAGTCCCTGTCTGGCTTGCACTTTCCATCTATGCATAGGCTACTGTCGGGCTTCCTTCCCTCAGCCAGCTTGGTCAGTCATTTGTAGTCGGGGTGAGTTCCGGTGTCATTGCAACGACTTTGTTCTTCATGGCAACGAATCTTGTCCAACATAATCAGGGACGACTTGCTGCAGTGGAAGCGACACAGTCCCTAGAGCTTATATTTGCTATGGCCGGTGAATTGCTACTCCTTAACCTGATGCTTCCAGGTCCACTGTCTTTATCTGGTATCGCTGTTATTATTATCGGCATGTCACTGCATAGCTGGCAAACTGCTGTTGCCGCCAAACGACAATTGCGACTAACTCCATAAAAATACTGCCCGAACGTCAGACAACCTAACGTTTCGGACAGTCTGTTTTATTACTTCTTGGCAGCTTCATATTCCCCGAGTAATTCAACGGCTTCTTCTGCAAGACTGGTGTCTATCGCTTTGTCGAAATCGATGTCTCCAATAATTGCACCGTTTGCTTTATACATGTCATATTGTTTTTGAATGTCATCCACGAACATCTTTCCATCCGGATCCAGCCCCGTTACAAAGACTTTATCCCATAACTCCGCATCTTTCAGCGCTGTATGCTTCACCATGATGTCGATGATTGCATCCTCGTCTACCTCTTCAAAGAATGCATCGTTGTAGTCCCGAACCCCTTGTAAGTAGGCCGCCATGAAGCGAATGGACAATTCTTCGTCCTCCATGAATTGGGGTGATGCGAGTACCATCGCGATTTGTGATTCTGGAGCATAGTCCGTTGCATCTCCGAAACGCACATGGAATCCTTTGTCTATTCCCTGTGCGATCAGCGGCTCGATATTGAGCGCAGCGTCGATTGTTCCTGAGTCAATCGCACCGAGCATTGCACCAAAATCAGCGATGTGGACGTATTCTACATCCTCCTCTGTAAGGCCCGCATGCTTCAGCATTTCTTCGTAGATGTATCCATCAATCGAGTTGCGCGAAGACACCGCAATTTTTTTTCCTTTGAAGTCTGGATAGTCTTTAATGACATCTTTCATGTGATTGCCAATGACGAAAGAGAAATACGATTCGCCAGGCATGTTGTGCCCTTTATCCGCAATGATTCGTACATCGATGCCTTGAGCGATTGCGTTGAAGAACGAAGCTGTAGAAACTCCCCCGGCAATCGAGACTTCCCCAGCAGCAAGTGCTGGGAGCATATCGTCACTATTTGCAAAATCAGTAAATTCCACATCAATGTTGTACGCATCAAAATACCCGCGTTCTTTCGCAATATAAAATCCAGCTCCGGACGCCGCGCCATCTTCTGCGATAACCACTTTCGTACGTTTTTCAAGCGGGGTAAGCTCACCTGTTTCAGCTCCATCGCTCGGCTTTGTCACTGGCGCAGGCTTCGTTGTTTCTTTCTCAGCGCATCCTCCAAGTACAGCAGAAACACCTAATATAACCGACAGCCAACCTACTTTCATCCATTGTTTCACACGCTTCCCCTTTCGTCATGTTCTCGATTTCTGCACTTCTTTTTGCAGATGCTGCCAGATATCGACAAACTGTGCTGCCAATTCGGGATCTTTCCGTATTTCTTCGATTTTTCGCGGACGCGGGCGGTCAATTCTGACTTCCTGAATGATTTGCCCTGGCTGTGCACTCATAAGTAAGATTCGATCGCTGAGCATCAATGCTTCGTCAATACTATGGGTGATGAACAACACTGTTTTTTTTGTTTCCGCCCAAATGCTTAACAATTCTTCTTGGAGGATAAACTTATTTTGTTCATCTAACGCAGCAAATGGTTCATCCATTAACAAAATCTCTGGATCATTGGCAAACGCACGGGCAATACTGACACGCTGCTTCATACCTCCAGACAATTCACTCGGATAAAGATTAGCAAATTGAGTGAGACCGGTTTTCTCCAAATAATAAGCGGTTTGTTTTGCAATGACGTCCTTCGAAACCTTACGCATCGAGAGACCGAATGCGACGTTGTCTTTAACAGTCATCCACGGTAATATCCCTTTTTCTTGAAACACCATGGATTGCAACGGACGCTTCGACTGTTCAGCGTTAATCTTAAATGATCCGGCACTATGTTTCTCAAGTCCAGCCAGAATGCGCAGCAGCGTAGTTTTGCCACATCCGCTCGGACCAACCAGACAGACAAACTCGCCGTCTTCAATGGTCATTGAGATATTTTGCAGCGCTGTCACACTTCCCGTTTTCTTCACAAACACTTTCGTCAACTCATCAATTTCAATTTTAGGGGGCATCTGTTCACCTCCACGGCAGCAATTTTTTCTGAAGACCCCTTAACAGCAACGAGAACAAATAACCAAAGAACGAAATCATGATTAACCCAACAAACATATTTTGGAGAAGAAATGCTTTGTACGACGTCCAAATCAGATAGCCGATACCGGAAGTTGCACCCATCATTTCAGCCGCCACGATAGTTAACAGCGCAATCGCCTGCCCCATTTGTATTCCTTCCAACATAACCGGAAGTGCCCCGGGCAGTGCGATTTTGAAAAAGAATTGAGTTTTATTCGCCCCATAGTTGTTCGCGACATCTAGGTATATTTTGTCGATGTTAAGAACACCTGCAGCCGTATTAATGACGACTGGGAAGAAAACACTTCCTGCAATTGTGATGACTTTCGACAAATCCCCAATTCCGAATAGAATAATGATGATTGGAAGCAAGGCTAGTGTAGGAATCGGCATTAGCGCCATCACAAGAGGCGAAACAAAGTGCCGAATCGGCGTAAATAGCCCCATCATTAGTCCAATAATGATTCCTGGAATCACACCTGCAAGAAATCCTAATGCAATCCGGTACAAGGAGACACCGACATGTTCTGCGATTGCTCCGCTAACTAGCAGTTCCCAGAATGTATGCAGAATCGCAGTTGGCGGCGGGAAGAAACGGATATCCATGACGCCTGTTCTGGACATGACTTCCCAGAGAACAAGTAAAAAAACTGGAGAAACAACTGTGAGCAACTGCTGCAATCGGGCTTTCGTTTGCTGACGTTTCCATTCGGCTCGTTCTACGCGCACTGGATCTTGCGCAAATTTACCTGACTGAGTCACTTTCACCACCTCACCTCAATCTATGCGCCGGCCTACTAGGCTGGGTGGGCAGTTGCACAAAAAAACTCCGCATCCTCTGTCGGATGCGAAGTTTTTCAAACCGTCTTGGTAGCGGTTTTTTTAATATCTTTTCGAGCTGCGTAAATGTTAGTGACAATGACTTTTGCTACTCCATATACAGGTACAGCCACGATGATTCCGACAAACCCCGCAATATTACCGGCTGCAAGTAGCAAGGTGATGACGGTAAGCGGATGAATGTCGAGTGATTTCCCCATTACGTTAGGGGTAATGAAGTTACTATCCACTTGGTTAGCGATTAACGTGATGACCGCCACCCAAATGACCAATTTCGGATCTTGGGCAAATGCGATGAGAATTGCAGGCATTACGGCAATCCACGGGCCGATAAATGGAATCAAGTTCATAAACAACGTAAAAATGGCGATGAGCAGCGCATATTGCAGACCAATAATCCAATAACCGATTAAAATAATCATTGCGAGAATAGCACTGATTAAAAATTGTCCTTGAATATAGCTGCGCAGCACGTGGTCAATGTCATGAATTGTTTTTTTAACCCACTCACGACGCTTCCCATTGAAATACTTGTAAATCTTAGGTGCCAATTTCTCATGATCTTTCAACATAAAGACGAAGAAAAAAGGTACGAGTACAAGTAAAACAATCGCTTGAACGAATGATTGTAGGAATGAAACAAACCAGCCGCCAAATTTCAGCGCATAGGACTGTATTTTATCAGCTGCATTATTGAGTGATTGCTCCAGTTGAGGGGGTAAATCTTTCTTCTGTTCGAGCGCCACATCTTTTAAATGGGTCAGTTCTTTGCTAATCGTTGGTCCATTATCGATCAATTTGTTAACCTCATTTGCGATAGGCGGGCCGACAACTGCAGAGAACGCATAAACGCCTCCAATTAAGATGAGGAAAATGATTAAAATGCTTCCCCATCTGGGTACTTTCCGCTTTTCGAGGAAACGCTGAATCGGTTCTGTCATGTAATACAGCACACCACCTAAAACGAGCGGCAGGATAATGGCTTTGGCAATAATACCAACTGGTGCAAAGATGTAATTGATTTCTAAAAAGAATTTAATAATCAATAATGCCAGTAAAATGGCGACACCTGATTGGAACCACAACTTCTTAGTCAAGATACAGCCTCCTTTCCAATATATTGTTTAGTTGTTATTAGTATACGAGTTTCCGTGCATCGTGTCGAACACGGAACAAAAAAATCACCACTTTAAGGTAAGGGGTGATTTCTATACAAGTCAGTCGCGCATTTCTAAGTAAGAAAGCGATACTTTTAAGTTCGCATTGCGTTCGCGGATAGCATCAAGAAGAACATGGTCTTTTGTTTCAACTTTACTGCGGATGGCAAATGTATATAAGATCATCGTACCCAGATTTGTAGTTTCCACTTGTCGAAGTTGGTAGAAGTCAGTTTTTTCATCTAAAATATCATCTAATAAGTTTTCGTGATTCAAGTTCTCAGGTACAGTCACTTTCAACAACTGAGTATCTCTTCCTTTGCCATAATCTACTTTGTACAAGAAGTAGAAAATCAAACTAGCAAACAGTGTCAACACAATCGCAAGCGGGAACTGCATTAGCCCCGCTGTCATCCCGACGCATAGTCCGAAGAAAATGTAAGCAATGTCTTTTGCGTTTGTAACGGCGCTTCGGAAACGGATCAAAGAGAATACTGCAAACAACCCAAATGCAACTCCAGCATTACCGCTTACTACATTCATTACAACCGACACAACTACACTCATCATAATGATTGTATGGACAAACGCTTGAGAATACCGCTCTCCTGTAAACGTGATTTGGTACACTTTTGTAATGATTAAACTAAGTACAAATGCTAAAATCATTGCCGCCAGACTCATCCAGATTGTTGGTGAACCCTCTACTCCGTTAAATGTAAACAAGCTCGTGATCTGATCCATCTTCCATTCCTCCAATTGTTGGTTGTTCTAATTCTTTCGGTTCTGTATATCCCGTTTGCGGAATTACTTCCCCGCTTAATAATTCGGTACTTGTACAAAACTTTGACGCACTGCGCTGTTCGCAGTTCAAGTCTTGCAACATCCGTGCAAGCCATAGGGGTACAGCATGATCCACTTTTACTTCTAAAACGACAAGATCCGAGTCGATGAAATGATCTCCATAGGGTCCATTCTCGATGTGCAAGTCGTTTTTTCTGCAGCGAAGATCGGAATCGAACGTAATTCTCAATTCCGGATCCGTTACTCCATGAAGCGCATGTCGACTGTAGCTCACAACCATTTCCGGTTCCAAGTTGTAGTACTGTCGGAAATATTCAATTTCCTTCATAACTTGGGCATTAGATGTCTCGATGTCCGATAAATCTTCTTTTGTATCACCGTCCAGATAGCGATATGCTTCCCTCAGCGGCAATAGCATACGACGTTTGTTGACCACTTTATTATGCTTTTGCTTCACCTCGAAAAAGGCAGTACTGTTTAAGTCCGCTTCATCGTAAACACGTAACCGAAGTTTTTGACGATACTTCAATTTGTTTTTCGTTTCAAAATAAATGGATTTGTCTGCACTGTCGAAGTAGAGGCTCGTGACAGAATATCTTCCTTCAGTTCCATTTTTGTCATTTCGCATTTTAGGACCGATACGTTCAACCAATTCTTTATATTGACGGCGTGTGATCAAATACTTCTGTTCTTTCCTGCTAAAGATTTCGATCGCCATGTCATTCCCTCTCCCTCAAATGTTTTTTCTTTGTAAATACAACTATACAAGACTGAAATGTGAACATCATGAAAGATTCATTAGAAAATGATGAGAATATGACTTATTTGTATAATCACGTTGGATAATGGGGAAATTAGGGGTGAATCGAATGTAAATGAGAAGGGGTGTTTCATTATGAAAAAGACAGCACTAGTGGCTCTCGGTCTTGGTGTTGCGTACTTAATGCGCAACGAAGACGCCAGGAATAAGATGATGAAGCAATTTGACTCATTCGCAGTAAGCAGTTCATCAAAATAAGCTCTGCTCTAGATTCGATATCGGCAGCTGGAAATATTCCAGCTGCTGTTTGTAATTTATAAATCGGGGAATTTAATACATACTACAATTTTTAGGGAGGTTTTTTGATGAGAAAAAAGTTGGCACTTGCTGCAATTGGGTTAGGCGCGGCTTACCTGATGAGAAACAAAGATTCGAGAGACAAGCTTTCTAAACAAGTGGATGATTTTGCAAATACGCCGATGCGCGGAGACCGGAAGCACATATCGGCAAACGAGTCCTCAAAAAAGAAAGGACTGCTCGACAGTTTTTTAAGCTAATCAGATGAATCACTTCGTAATTCCGTAACGTGAGCATCCATTATGCAGTTAACTATCTTTAAATCAGTAAAACCCGTTCGTCTCAGTAAAGAGGCGAACGGGTTTTTTAGACGAATCGATTTTCAAATCCAAGTATTGGAATACGGTCTTCTTCTACAGTAATGCTCTTATAAGGAAGTTCTATCATGTATGCATCACTGCCATATGGTTGCAGTTCTACTTTTTTAACTGCATACGCGTTGTTAGTCACTAATTTCACCATTCCAGTAAGAGGATCAAGTCCTTCGATTGCAAATCGATGACCCTCGAGTATTGCATAAGGCACAATTTCATATGCGTCTTCCAGCTCTTTTACATCCACTGGTTTGAGTAACGTGGCAGTAGAGCCGCCCATGCGTGAAAAACCATTGTTCAATTCATTTGCATCTGTTGTTGCTAAGTAAATTTGTTTGTTTCTAGAACTGATTTCATATTCTTTCTCATTCCAGCGGGCAAATCTTCCCCTGCGAATCATCTCATCACCTCCGGGAATTCGTTACAGTATTTATTAATTAGTATACAAATAATTTTAAGTTTCCAATAGACATGTTTCGACCTATTTCCAATTAAGAGTGAAGGTCCATTCTCTTATGGTTCTATTAGTCGGTAATATCTATACCCGATTTCAATGTGTGTTTAACCTTCAATATACAGGGGTATTAAAAGACTACATACAACTTAGGAGGTTTTTTGATGAGTGAAGATCACGGTTTTTCAGACAAAGTAAAAGGCGCAGTGAACAAAGCCAAAGGTGAAGCAAAAGACCAATACGGTAATGCAACTGGCGATGCTAAAAAACAAGCAGATGGTAAGTACGATAAGATGAAGGGCGAAGTTCAAGAAAAGATTGGCGAAATGAAAGACCATCGCCATTAAATTAAAAAGGGTGCAAGCGGGTCATTTTTACATGACTTGCTTGCACCCTTCTTTAAAGCTAGAATGTATTTCATCCCGCAAAAATAGGAGAACAATTAAAGACGATGTATTGACATACAAAACCCGACTTTTTATGAGTCGGGTTTTGTGTTAAAGATTATTCGTATTTATACGCGGGTACCTGCCAGCGTTCTCTTCTGTTTCGGCATCTTCACCTGCATTTTCAAGCGGAGCCCCGCTATCCGATATTTCACTTGGACTGTCTGACGAAATCGCATCGAGTTTGCTGTTTTCCCTGGAGGGATCAGGGTGGCGGGGAGATTTTGGATCATCTAATACAAACAGGGCGACACCACCGTCTTTGACTTCATTGTAAAATGCTTTTGTTTGCTGTTCATTGAAACCGAGCTGTCCAAGAGCCTCTTTAGCAGGCTGCTCATTTGTAAAAAAGAATTTCATACGGCCTAGGAAGCCATCTTGTTCTCTTGTGGCTAATACAATATCTGTTTGGTCTTCCAGCATCCGATCATTGTCCTCTAAATTGGATACCGCCAAAATTTCGTCCTTGGTGTATCCGAAAGACTTCAGCTCAGTAATTTTTATCAGCACATTGTCAATCGAATGGAATGTACCTACATACCGTTTTTGTTTCATGATTCGTTCACTTCCTTCCTCTTAAAATTAGTCAGTCCATATGTATGTATCTATTCCCCAAACGGACAACTTTAGAAACACTTCTTTTAATGTTTATTTTTTCTCGATTAGTCAATACTATTAGTATCAAACAGAAGGAGTGAATGCTTCCTATGGACGTTAAAGGCAAAGTTGAAGGCGAACTGAACAAATTGGACAGTGAAAAGAAGGAAGATATCTTAAAGAACTTTACATCGTTTAAGGATTATCTTTCCGACAAAGTGACCAAAGGTGAAAAGTTAGGGCTAAGTGAAGAACAGCTTACAAAGGCCACGGAATATGTTGCAGGTTACCTTGCAAAACATGAAGAACCTAAAAATCGTGAACAATACGTCCTTCAAGAACTTTGGAAAGTCGGGGACAAAGAAGAACAAAAAGCACTGTCCAGTCTTTTGCTGAAACTCGTCAAATCGGAGTAACTCCTAAAAGGAGGACTAGTTATGAACGACAAGAAAAAGTCTTTTACATCTGAAGATCGCAAAGAGGTTGTCCAACCCTACTTGGATAACCCAGATGCCGTTAGGACTGACAAAGAATCCCTTTTTGATATGCATGAAGATATGCAGACGGTGGATGCTGTTCCTGTGGAAGACACAAGGATGGAATGGGAAGAAGAGAAACAAGAGAATCATCGTAAATCTAAAGACCAGTCCTCTAGTGAAGAAAAGTATAATGGACGATAATCCTTTTCACGGACACCTTCTTTATAGAGGGTGTCTTTTTGTGTTTCTATTTCCCGGGAAATAAAAAGAGGTCAGACTTCTAATGTTTCAAAATAGAATTGAGCATGATATACTAGTTAGCTTAGGAGGAATTGCTTTATGAAATTCTGGTTTTATCCGCTTCTCGTAATCATTGCTTCAAGCAGTTACGGAATTCTTTCATCAATTGTTAAATTAGCTATTAAAGATGGGTATTCGGCTTCTCAAGCTGTTACCAGCCAATACACAATCGGTTTTCTAATTGCTATTTTACTGTTCGTTATCATTCAGCACAAACGCCCTCGCTTTGGCGGCGGCTGGACACTTATACTTGCAGGATTTTTCACCGCTTTAACAGGTATTGTCTACGGAAAAACTGTTGAATATATGCCTGCTTCACTGGCTGTTGTAATGCTCTTTCAATTTACATGGATTGGCATGCTGTTTGACTGTATTGCACGACGTCGTTACCCAAAAAGGGTTGAAGTCATTTCACTCATTTTCTTATTCTCAGGCACGATTTTTGCAGCAGGAATCTTAAATGTAGATTTAAGCGGCATCCCTTGGCAAGGATGGGCATTCGGGTTAGCTTCTGCAACAAGTTTCGCTTCTTTTGTGATGGCAAATCAGAAAGCTGTCGAAGGGATGGACACCACTACCCGCTTACTATTCACTTCTTTTTTTGCAGCGATAGTGATTATGTGTTTCCAATCACCTGAAATTGTTTGGACAGGACAATTATTCACGTCAAGTCTTTTATTATATGGCCTGGTTCTCGGCCTATTCGGGATCATTATTCCTATTTATCTCTTTTCGATCGCCGTTCCAAAAGTCGGGACGGCTATGACCTCTATTCTTAGCGCCATGGAGCTCCCGGTTGCTATGACCGCTTCTGTTTTATTGGTCGGAGAACATATAACGTTTATTCAAATTATCGGGATCTTCATCATACTAATCGGGATGACATTACCTTCGCTTGCACAACGGCGAGTTAAACGAGCCCTGAACAAAACGTCTGAACTGCTTTAATGCAGTCCAGACGTTTTTGCATATAGGACAGCAACCCCGTACAATGAATACATGGAAAAATAGACAAGCTAGAGAGGAGTTTTTTAATGTTACAAGATCGTCTATATTATCAAGATCCTTATCGCACCAGCTTCACGACCACAGTAACACAACATTCAGTTGATGAATTAGGACGACCGTTTGCGGTACTGGAAAACACTGCGTTTTATCCAACTGGCGGCGGGCAGCCTCATGACACAGGTCATATTGCAGACATTACGGTTGTAGACGTGGAAGAAGTCGATGGAGAAATTCGACACTATCTAGAAAACCCTCTCACCGCGGGCGGAACTGTTTCAGCGGAAATTGACTGGTCGCGAAGATTTGATCATATGCAGCAACATACAGGACAGCATATCCTAACAGCTGCTTTCGTTGAGCTTTTCAACTATCCCACTATAAGTTTTCATCTTGGCCGGGAACTGGTGACAATTGACCTTGCGACTGAACATGTTTCCAACGATGAACTCCGTGCAGCGGAATCACTTGCTAATGCAATCATCCTTGAAAACCGATTGATTGAGCAGAAATGGGTAACGCAAGATGAGTTGTCCGCCTATTCACTTCGTAAACAAGTCAGTGTCGATGAAGAAATTCGTCTAGTAATCATTCCGAACTTCGATACAAATGGCTGCGGGGGTACACACCCTAGTTCTACTGGACAAATTGGATCGTTAAAAATCCTTACAACTGAAAAGCAAAAAAAGAATACACGCATTCACTTTGTATGTGGTAATCGTGTTCTCCGTCAGCTGGGCGTGGTTCATGACGAACTCTCGAACGTTGCACGGCTGCTAAGCGCGCCTTTAGGACAAGCAGCTGACGCCACACAAAAATTATTGGATGCACAGCATAGCTTAGAAAAGCAGTTAGGAGCTGTAAACGAACAACTGCTGGATGTTGAAGCTTCTGCTCTTGCTGGAAGAAAAACTACCGTCATTCGTCGAGTCTATTCAGGCCGCTCCATGCAGGAGTTGCAAAAGCTTGCCCGTAAAACACTTGCGCTTCGTGAGCAGGCAATTGTTATACTCGTTTCGGAAGATGGCGAGAAGTTGCAATTCGTGGCTTCACGTACAAATTCACTTACACCAGATATGCGTACAGTTTCAGCAACTGCACTGCCTGCAATTGAAGGTAAAGGCGGAGGATCAGCGTCAACAGTACAAGGCGGCGGTACACGAACAATGCCTGCTGAAGATCTGGCAGGATTACTGGAGCGTTCTATTCCGGTACATGCATAATAGAAGAAACGCAAAAACCCCCAATCACATACAATGCGTTGGGGGTTTCCATTTATTCTTTTTTGCCAATGACTGCTTCCCAGTCGATTGTGCCTGCTTTGATCTCATCGCGACGTTCTTTTGTCATCGAGTCGCTAGGACGTCCGCCATTCGGCCAATCTCCTTCGTGATTTCCAAACTCAGGACGATCCTGGGATAGAATGAACGCTGAGACGTCAGCAACTTCCTGGTCTGACAAGCTTCCCGGATTGCCGACCGGCATGTTGTTGTGCACATAACCTGCCATTTTTGTCAGACGTGCAATCCCTGCACCATCATTAAAGGATCCATCTCCCCATAATGCTGGACCAGTGTTTGAACCAGTGCCGCTTCCATCACCCGCGTGACATGTTGCACAAGACTGCTGATAAACTTTCTCTCCATCTGCAACGCTTGGAATCGGCATGTCGTCTACACTATTCTGATGTCGCCAAGGCAACTCCGCACCTACCGGAATTCCTTCAGAAATATACGTCATATATGCGACCATTGCTTTCAAGTCTGGATCATTGCTTTCGAACTTTGTTCCATTCATGCTTCGAACCATACATCCATTGATACGATCCTCTAATGACACAATTTTACCGGAACGTCCGATATACATCGGATACACCGCTGACATTCCTACTAGTGAAGATACTTCACTGTCCAAGCCAGCACCTGCGTGACAACTCGTACAAGACAGTTCGTTTACCAGTTTCTCACCGTCTTCTGCAGTAGGAGCTTCCCCCCGTAAAACCGTTGATGTATCGTTTACAAGGTCGTATCCCCGCTTAATAGCATCACCTAGTTCATCGTCTGGCACATCATCCATTGAAGGCGGATTGTGTTGTATTTCACTACCTGCAGCGCTTCCAGATTCAGTTTCAGTTACATCTGCTACACCATCACTTTCAGCTGCTTTGTTCGTTTTTAATTGGAAAGACATGAGGACAATTGTAAGTGCAAAAACAGCCACTAAAACAGTTAGTACTAAAGTAGAGGTTTTTCTCATTTTTGATTCCTCCTTTCATTGAGACTATTGTATCAAATAGAATTCTTTAAAGATATGGCATTAAAGCAAATTGGAATGAAATAGGGAATCCCCTTAGTTCATAACTGACTTTCCCCCGAAGCAAAGAACGTCTGCTGGTATCTCCCTATGAATTTTTGGAATCATTGATGCCCTAATACTTTTTCCCAATCAATTGAGCCTTCTTTAACTTGTTGCTGCTTATCTTTATTCATAATATCTGCCGGTCCATTGCCGTTCGGCCAATCTTCATCGCTATTCTCGAATTCCGGCCGCTCTTGGGATAAAATGAATGCCGAAACGTCTGCTGCTTCCTGAAGTGTAAGTGAGCCGGGGTCCGTTAGAGGCATGTTTTTCTGAACAAACCCTGTCATTTTCGACATTCTCCCCATACCGGCACCATCATTGAAAGATCCTTCTCCCCAAAGTGCGGGGCCAGTCGTAGGACCTGTACCTGCTCCATCTGTCGCATGACATGCAATACACGACTGTTGAAAAATTGAATTTCCTTTGTCGACATTTGGTGTCGGTACTTCATCCACCTCATTTTTTCCAAGCCACGGTAATTCTGCCCCTTGCGGAATCCCTTCAGAAATATAACTTAAGTAAGCGACCATCGCCGATAAATCTGCATCGTCCTTCTCGAACTCTACATAATTCATACTTCGTACCATACAGCCGTTAATACGATCCTCAATCGTTGCAATCTTATTATTCCGGGGACGATATGCAGGATACTTCGTTGTCACACCCACTAATGAGGAAACATTCTTGTCTAAACCCGCTCCGGCATGACAGCTTGTACAAGCAAGCTGACTCATAACTTCATCTCCGTCATGGGTACCCGCCTTTTTACGCAGTTCATTTGAAGTATCCATCATTAGTACGTACCCTCTTTTAATTGCATCCCCTTCTGGTCCATCGGGTACATCATCCATAGAAGGCGGGTTATAAGCAATATCGATATCCTCCAGTACGGATCCTATATTCCCTTCTGCTATCTTTTGCTGCTTAACCTTACTCTCTTTCAACTCGTTCGCTAGTATAAAAATGACGATTACTCCGACAACCGCTACTACACTTAAAAGGACTGCGGGTTTATTTTTCATAGAGACTCCTCCTATCTTGTTTATGTACTACAAACTCATTCAGCACAGCTCCATGACTCCCCTTTTAATGGAAGAACGCTAACTTAATAAATTGCGAAAATATGTATATTTTTGCTTTTAAATAGTCACAGTACTCTTCCCTTTAAAGGCTCTCCTAAACGAGATTCAGGGAGATTCTCCCCATAATGTCAAGCACTAAAACTTTTTAAATAATAATAATTATGAATGCAATAAAAATAGACTGTATATTCCGTTATATATAAATGATTGACAACTCTTTTATTGTTTCACTAATATAGTATTTAACCCGATTTACAATTCGGAATTCACAATATGTTCGGCATGTAGAACTTGAATCTTTCACGCATGGTTTCTAGCACTTAAAGGGGATGAGACAGTTGAATACATTTACAAGATGGGTAGCAGTTATTTCAGATTTTTTATGGGGAGCACCAATTATTATACTGCTAATCGGCGGAGGACTTTTTCTTACCGTCCGTCTCGGTTTCTTCCAATTCAAGTACATGCCTCACATACTGCGTCAAACATTCGGAAAAATCTTATCTAAAGGCTCTGGGGACGGGACGTTAACACCATTTCAGGCAACTACTTCAGCACTTGCTTCTACGATGGGTGCCGCCAACATTGTCGGTGTGCCTGTTGCGATTGCTCTTGGCGGACCAGGTGCAATTTTTTGGATGTGGCTCGTTGCGCTGATTGGAATCGGCACGAAGTATTCTGAAGTCGTCCTTGGCATCAAATATCGGGAGAAGAATGAAGCAGGGGATTATGTAGGCGGTCCCATGTATTATATTAAAAAAGGACTTGGCTGGAAAAAGGTTGCGTATCTTTTTGCGTTTGCACTGATGATCGAAATTATTGCCAGTACAATGGTTCAGTCCAATTCAATTGCGACAACTATCGACAGTTCGTTTGGGTTACCGCCTTATATTACAGGGATTCTAATTGCCATTTTAGTAGCACTGGTTTCCTTCGGAGGGATTAAAACAATAGGCCGTGTGACAGAACGACTTATTCCATCGATGGTGGTCGTATATATCATCAGTGCACTCATTGTAATTGCATTCAACATTACAGAAGTGCCTGCAGCATTCGGACTTATCTTTACATATGCATTTCAGCCATTGTCTGCAGCAGGCGGATTCGCAGGTGCTGGTGTTGCTGCAGCTATCCGATGGGGATTGGCACGCGGTCTGTACTCCAACGAAGCGGGTATCGGAACCGCACCGATAGCACACGCAGCCGCAGTGAATAATCATCCGGCAAAGCAAGGATTTTGGGGAGTATTTGAAGTTATTGTCGATACGCTCATTGTTTGTACAATGACGGCAATGGTCGTACTGACGACCGGTGTTTGGAAAGTCATTGATGCGGATAATGCTTCTTCCATGGTGACAGAAGCGTACAGCACAGTCTTCGGTGCAGCAATTGGCGGTATCATTATTTCGGTTGTCCTCTTCTTGTTCGTCATTACAACCGTAGTTGTTATTATTTACTACGGAGAAAAGCAGGCTGAATTCTTATTCGGCACTGGATTTTCAAAAGTGATGCGCCTCGTGTACATTGCAGCTATAATTATCGGTGCGCTCGGCGGGTTGCAATTTGTTTGGAAGTTCCTTGATTTACTGCTGGCCATTGTTGTTGTACCAAACGTGATCGCAGTATTATTCCTAAGCGGGAAAGTTCGTGAAGTGACAAATGATTACTTTACGAATCTTTATCCAATAGAAAGAAAAAAATAATAAGTACGCTTCATCCCTCCATTCGTTCAATTACTTGAATGATGGAGGTTTTTTTCTTCGTTTTTAGGATAAAGGTATATAAATCTCTTTCTAGCAAATCGAGTTTAAAAGAGCTTCCTAAAAATGAAGGAGCGTTGACAATGATAAAGTTTGAAGGTGTCTCTAAATCATACGATGGAAAAACCAACGTTATAGAAAATGTAACCTTCGAAATTGCTGAAGGGGAATTTTTTGTGTTAATCGGACCAAGCGGATGCGGAAAGACTACGACACTAAAGATGATTAACAGGCTTATTCCATTGTCAGATGGAACCATTCGCATTCATGACAAAAAGATTAGTGAGTATGCAATTCATGAATTACGGTGGCAAATTGGCTATGTCCTTCAACAGATCGCCCTGTTTCCTCATATGACGATCGAGGAAAATATTTCAATTGTTCCGGAACTGAAACAGTGGAAAAAAGATCGTATCCACGACCGGGTTACTGAATTGCTGAATATGGCCGGGTTAGATCCAAATACATACAGAGAGCGTAAACCCAGTGAATTATCTGGAGGACAGCAACAAAGAATTGGAGTCGTCCGGGCTCTCGCCGCAGATCCAGATATTGTTTTGATGGATGAACCATTCAGCGCACTCGATCCAATCAGTCGATTAAAGCTGCAAGAGGACTTGCTTCATCTGCAGCGAACTATACAAAAAACGATTGTATTCGTTACACACGATATTCAAGAAGCAATGAAGCTGGGAGATCGTATTTGCATTATGAAAGATGGGAAAATTGAGCAGATGGGAACACCAGAAGAAATTACAGCTGCTCCTGCAACACCTTTTGTACAAGAATTCATTGGCAGCCGGGGGCCGCAGCCATTTGTCATACGCGATCATATGCAACCTGCTACTGAACCTAATTATGCTGAAATCCCTGTATTATCAATTGATGACGGTTGGAGTAAAGTATTAGACGCATTGCTCGTTGCAGATGAAGTTGCTGTCGAGGATCATGGTACATTTGTTGGGAAGTTGTCTCGGGAGTCAGTTCTAGCCTTTTTAGCTGCCCATGAGAAAGAAAGGACGGCGACTGCATGAGTCAGTTCTTTGATGTTTTTCAAGATCGTAAAGGAGAATTGGCTAGTGCATTATTAGAACATATTCAAATTTCCTTAATTGCACTGGTTTTTGCTGTTTTAATATCCATTCCACTTGGGATTTATTTAAGTAACAAGCAGCGGATTGCGGAAAGTGTTATCGGAGCTAGTGCAGTGCTGCAAACGATTCCGTCTCTTGCTCTGCTCGGATTACTGATTCCCCTGCTTGGTATTGGAAAGGTACCCGCCATTATCGCACTCGTTGCATACGCGCTACTGCCAATTCTTCGCAACACATATACCGGCATCAAAGAAGTCGACCCCTCTCTAAAGGAAGCTGCTACTGCAATGGGGATGACAACATGGAAGCGACTGACCAAGGTGGAACTCCCGCTTGCGATGCCTGTTATTATGGCCGGTATCCGGACATCGATGGTGCTAATCGTAGGGACAGCTACGCTGGCTGCACTCATTGGAGCGGGCGGTCTCGGGGATTTAATCCTTCTGGGGATTGACCGTAATAATCCTTCTCTTATTGTAATGGGCGCGATTCCAGCTGCTCTCTTAGCACTCGCTTTCGATTTCTTGCTTAAGAAGTTTGAGGGTCTTTCATTCAAACGAGCTACCACTGCTTTAATTGTATTTTTCATTGCGGCATTGCTCGTTATCGTGTTCCCATTTTTGTCTGGACGTTCGAACAAACAGCTAGTACTGGGTGCAAAACTTGGTGCTGAACCAGAAATTCTCATAAATATGTACAAGCTCCTCATTGAAGACGAAACTGATCTGACTGTCGAACTGAAACCTGGTCTTGGAAAAACATCATTTGTATTCAATGCCCTTAAGTCAGGAAGCATTGACATGTATCCGGAGTTCACAGGAACAGCACTATCGGAGTTTCTAAAAGAGGAAGCCGTCAGCAATGATCGCAAGGAAGTGTATGAACAAGCGCGCGATGGTCTTGCCGATCAATTCGATATGGTCTTATTACCGCCGATGTCCTATAACAATACGTACACATTGGCAATTTCACAGCAATTCGAAGAACAGACTGGAGTGAAGACGATTTCGGATTTAGCTTCAGTTGAAGCTAATGTAAAAGCCGGATTCACGCTTGAATTCAATGACCGTGAAGATGGCTACAAAGGCATCCAGAAATTGTACGGTCTTGACTTCCCTACTGTAAAAACGATGGAACCTAAACTGCGGTACCAAGCAATTGAAACTGGCGACATTAACCTGATGGATGCATATTCGACAGATAGTGAATTGAAAGAGTACGAAATGACTGTACTGGAAGATGACGAAGAACTATTCCCGCCTTACCAAGGCGCACCTTTATTGTTGAAAAAAACACTGGATACGTATCCCGAACTAGAGGATGTTTTAAATCAACTTTCAGGAAAAGTAACCGACGATGAAATGCGTGACATGAACTTCCGCGTAAACTCGGGTGGAGAAAACCCTGAAGATGTGGCACGTGAGTTTCTTAAGAATGCAGGATTGTTGAAGTGAGGAAAGGGCTGCCGCAGCAGTCCTTTTTTTCATGGAATCTATTTTCTCTGTAACGGGTGTACCTTTGCAATCCGTTCAAATCTTACTGTATACTGGCAGTTAGCTCATATTACAAGCTGGTAAAGGAATGATTTTCGATGAAAAAAGAAATCGCTTCCATCTACTATGTGCGATTTTTTGCAATGCTATTTGTTGTGCTTGTTCATACTACTGCACAATACCGGCATCTATTTCCAGCACCTTCGATTCAGAACACATTTTACTTTTTCTTAAACAATATTGTCCGTGTCGAGGGCGGCATGTTCGTCATGATTATGGGGATTGTGTTTTTCTATATGTATCGTGACCGGCCTTTTACAAAGGATGTCCTCTTCTCTTATTGGAAAAAACGTGTCACGTATATTCTAATCCCGTATATTGTCTGGTCACTCATTTACGAAGTGGAAATGTGGCATTACCAGGACCGTCCGCTCGTATTGACGGACATCCTTCATCGAATTCTATTTGGGGAAAGTAAATACCAGCTCTATTTCATATTTATTGTTGTGCAATTTTATTTAGTATTCCCCTTGCTGATGATGCTGGTCCGCAAATTCACGTTCTTCCGCAAGTATCTATGGCTCTTCGGAATTGTTGCAGAATACGCCTATTTTCAGTTTTCAATTCATACGCACTATGTCACAGTTCCTCTTATGTTTAGCTTCATCGGCTCCTATATGCTGGGCGCATGGATTGGGCTCCACTATGAGAGCATTATCGAAAAGATGACGAAAAAGAAGATGGCCATTGCCGGGATCACGGGTCTTCTTCTGGCATTGACCTACGTGTTCATCCGCTACCGCAATACGTATTTTGACCGTTTGCCCATTGAGGATGACTATTACAAAATGATCGGCATATTGTTTAAAGTGATCGGCAGCTTGTTCTTCTTCTACTTTGCAGAGTACCTGGTGCGCTGGTCAAGCCAAAAATCCGTTCATCGGATGCGCAGCATTGCGTACTACTCGTTTGGCTTTTACTTAATGCACCCACTCGTTTTGTTCCAAGTGATGAAGTATTTGCCGACACGCGGAACGCCTATCTCGTGGCACATTACAATCTTTTTACAATATACGATCACGGTCATTTTATGCTATCTCATTATCTGGTTCTTCCATCGCTTTGTACCCTTCGCAAGTTTTATTTTTGGGAAATTACCGAAGAACGCAAAGTTGTTCTGGCAGATCAAAGAATAGCAGCAGCTGAGCGCTCCTCGAGGGGAAAAGTTTCTTTTCTCTCGGGGTTTTTTTGTCTACATTCCACTACTTAGTTTTCTTTTCATGCAGAATTGATTATTATGAACAATGGAGGCGATATAAATGAAAAAAGCAGTTATTTTACTAGTGGCAGCATTCATGCTTGCTGCGTGCAACAATGCAGACAAATCTGAGTCCGTTTCAGATTCCGATAAAAAACCGGCTACTGCAGAATCACAAGAATCAGCGGGTTCTGAATCTGCAGATGATCAGGTTGGATTAGAAGAAGGATTAAAAGCAGATTCTACTGTGATCGAGTATGAAGATATCGCAAAGGGAGAAGTTCCTGCAAACACAAAAGTTGCTTTCAAAGGGACGGTTTTTGCCATTGAAGATGGCCAGTATGGATTAAAGAATGATGTCACTGATTCCTCTGAAGAGGTTTTATGGGTGGATGATATCCGCCTGGGAGAACGCACAGAGATTCCTGAAGGTACCACTGTGACGGTATACGGCAGCTATACGGATTCCGATGAGCAAGATGTTCCGAAAATGCGCGCTGTGTTCATCGACATGAACTGATTTACACATAGTAAAGGTGAGCCCCATTTCCCTCCCAATACATTCGGGGATTCTGAGGTTCACCTTTTCTTATCTGTTTCAATTAGGATATGATCATGCCCGTCTTCATACAAACTGCCTCAAACACAAAGTATCCAATACCATCAAACTTACCGAATTTTGCAAAAAGAGTTGCCGATAGGTATGCGTTTGGATATGATGTTGAAAAGAGGAGGAAAACCTTCCAATGACGAACGATCCTAAAGACTTTTTTGATAGAGAACGCGGAGATGAACCTAAACGAAAAACAGAAAGAAAAGACGGAGAACCTACTCCCGCATTTAAAGGGGCTTCCTGGGTAGCACTTGTTATCGGAATTAGTGCGTATCTTGTGGGTCTCTTTAATGCTGCTATGGAGCTGAATGAAAAAGGTTACTACTTTGCGATTTTGATATTCGGGCTTTACGCAGCCGTTTCACTACAAAAAGCAGTGCGAGACAAAGATGAGGATATCCCTGTTACTAACATTTACTATGGACTTAGCTGGTTCGCCCTCATTGTAGCGATTTCGCTCATGGCAATCGGGCTATACAATGCGGGCAGTATCATTTTAAGTGAAAAAGGCTTTTATGGAATGGCATTTGTTTTGAGTATCTTTGCAGCCATCACGGTCCAGAAAAACGTCCGAGATACACAGAAAGCTAGAGAGCATAATTAAGCGTAGATCTCTCATTTATCTAAAGAAAAGCTAGAACCAAAGTCAAATTGACTATGGTTCCAGCTTTTTTTGGGCAGTGCAGGTTAATGCACTCGCGATTAGGCATAAATATAAAACAGATACTCCTGACCATTCTTAATCGGATCTTGAGCAAACGTGTAGCCATGGGCAATCGCTTCTTCAGGTACATTACGGAAAGAGCCTGGACAATCTGTGATAACTTGTAAGAGCTCACCTTTCTTCATCCCCTCTAGCGCCTCTAAAGTGTAGATAACCGGATACGGACATGATTCTCCGCGCAGATCGAGTGTGAAATCTGCTTCTTTGTTAGCTTGCATGGTGTTTCACTCCTCTCTTCATTGCCAACTGGCGATGGTAGCGTTTTTCACGATAAACTGTTAATGCATAAAGCAGACCAAGCATTGCGAGCGTTGCTAAAATAGCACCGACCGGACCAAATGACTCCAGCAGATTCACTTTCGCTCCGCTTTTTACCAATGTATCGTAGACGCCTAAATGATCCCATGCATATGCCAGGAACGTTGCACCGATAATGTTGCCCGCAAATACAGGCAAAAACAAGACTTGTCCTTCCATAAGTCGATACATCATTCCGGTTTCACAGCCTGAAGCCATGACAATGCCGAGACCGAATAATGCACCGCCGACAAATGTGCTTAACGCAGCAATTTGAGTGATCGGCGTTAAGTCATAGACGGATATGATAATAACCGTTAGCACAGAACTGATTGCCATTCCGATAATGATTGCTTTTGCCATGATACTGCGGCCTACGAGGAATAAATCCCGAAAAGCAGAAGTGAAGCAAATTTGACCGCGTTCGATAAGAATACCGAATGCAAGGCCGAATAGCGCACCCAGTCCAAGCAATTTCTGCCCTGTTGCAAAGAAGTAGACCATTAAACCGATGTAGATCACTGCGATTGCTGCTCCTACATACGGCTGGATGACACGCTTTTGCACATTGGATGGTTTAGCAGCACCGCGTGTTAAGGTCGGCTTCCCTTTCCACCAGCTCATTTTCGTTAATTTTGCTCCGAAGTATGTTCCGATTCCCGTTGCAACAATGAAAATCCATGAGTGGAATGAAAATTGAGGGACTCCCGTGAAAAATGCTGCCAAGTTACAACCTAAAGCCAAACGTGCACCGAATCCGGCAATAATACCGCCAGCAAGCCCTTGGACATATCGGCGTTTTTGCTGCGGAAGACGGATTTTAAAGTTATTGCTCAATAACACCATGATCAAAGCGCCCACAAACATCCCCCAGACAATCCTGCCATCCGGGCGATTCCATGTCGTTCCTTGCAGATGTACCATGTCAAAGTACTGCCACCCTGAAATGTCCACGCCAAACAGTTTCAGTAGATCGCCGCCGAGACGTGTGAACTCACCAGTAACAGCCCAAACAGTAGAGGTGAGGCCAAAGTATAGAGCGCTAAGAATACCAGCAATCAGTAATACGACATAAGGATTCCAATAGCGTTTTAAAATAGGATTCAATATAGTTTTCATTTCGTTTTTCCTCCAATAAAGTACTTTTCTATTTTAGTCTTTATCAGAGAGAAATCAAGTTACGATTCATTCTACTTATCTGGATACCTGAACATTACTAGAATCCTTGCTCCTCCACCCTAAATGCCTTTTTATAATTCAACATCGTCCTGGAAATTTAGTACAAAGTGATGGGAGTCATCATAAACAGCGAATTCGAAGCCATTCTCTTTATAGAAACGAATAATTTCCAGCTCTGAATCTGGTAGTCTTTTCATCGTGTCCTCTTTTCATTCTACAAATGCAGAATGTTTATATTCCATATTCTACACTTGCAGAATGAAATGTCAGTGCTATATCAAAAAACTTTTTATAGCAAACAGGCATCCCTGTTAAGGGACGCCTGTTTGCTTAAAGATATTCGATTGGCATACTTCTTGAAGCACGTTTCTATTCACTTCTTCGGTACTAAACCTAATGCTTTTAAGAAATCATTTATGCCCTTGGATCCGAGTTTTTCAAGCGGTTTCTTCTTCGCATCGCTGCCCACTTTCAAGAAATTCTTCTCAATGTAGCGAATGTCCAGCTCATCTACAATGCCATCCTTATTCACATCTGTACTCGGGTGGTTCTTACCGTATTGTGCAACGACACGCATCACATCATGGATATCAATGACACCATCATCGTTCACATCTCCGGCAGGGGCATGGACTGCATTTACCCAAAACTCTTCCCCAACAGTTTCCCCATTGTACTCAACACCTGGTCGGACTGTGCGTTGTTTGTTCAAATGCCCTGGTACTTCAAAGTAGACGGTAACCTCTTTTTCCGTAACTGGCATATCGTAGAAGAAGTATTCACCGTATTCGTCTACTTTTGTATGATAGACTTTTCCACTTTCACCTTTTGCATATACTTTTGCACCCATTTTGTCGTAATCTTGGAAATCCAAAAATCCATCATGTGTAAACGCTTCTGGTGTGATGAATCCTGACAAAATCGAATACTTCGGTACCACTTCAAACGGGTCTGCTAAAAATACAGGTAAGTCTTGTGACTCTGCTTCTCCATGTTGTTGGTATTCGAAAGCATCGACGCCTAACGCATTGGCACCTTCATAATACGCATCGTTGATCATCGTAAACGTCGCATCGATGAATGGACTATCTCCCGTAAATCCATCGAATTCTGAGTCGGATTTTAAAGTTGCGCTAACGTGCAGCATGTCAAGCCAATCTCCCTCATCGATTGTAGGCTCATCCAACTGAACTTCAATACCGTTTGCATCTGCAAACTTCTTGAATTCATCATTCACCGATAGGTTTTCAAACTTAAAGATTTCGTGATCATACTCTACACCAAATGAACCTGACAATAATTTTTCAACTTGCGATAAATTCAGTGTCATCGTAATTTGTTCTTCGAGATACAACTTCTCTTTGTCATATGACTGTAGCGCATATGGTGTTCCTTTTTTAATAACTGTATATCTTGTGAGACTTCTTGTATCCGCATTGGATGCTAAATCCACTGGGACTAAGTCAATCACGACAGGACCCGCTTCAATTTCTTCTGGTAATACGCCAAAGCTCATTGCACCATTAGGAGCTACCCCAAGTGCATTCGGAAACGGCGTGTTTTGGTAGACCGTTACGATATTTCCGGATTGGTCATAGCTCAACCCTTTCCCGTTCAATAGGTCAACGGTTGAATCATAGACATTGGTATGCACCCAAAATGCATTGCGTCCAAATTCATTCGTATACATCGACTCGTCCACTTCAATAATACCTGGCTTATGATCTTCGAACATCATTTCAGGCGGCGTATTGTCTACCACCACGACTTGTTCCATAGAGTATGTGTCTCCACCTTTGTCTGTTCCGAGAAGCTCATAAATATAATCCCCTTCCGGTAAACGGACCAATTCCTCACCGATTGGATTTTTTTCATCTCCTGTGAAAGGGAAGATATACCCCATGAATCCTTTAGAGGCCACATAATCCACGTCTGGTTTCATGTCGTAAAATGCACCTACCACCCCAAGCGGTTCATTGGTTTTACTATTTTTAATGACTAAATCTACTGATTCCATCGGGCTCTTTAAGCTCACTTTCAACCCCATGAATGGCAGTAAGAACGGGTGATATTTCCATACGTTTGGAACCGCTGGGCGATCGAACTCCATAGACGCGAATCCTTTGCTAGAAATACGAAGTGCAAATGGTACCTGATGCGTTTCTCCCTCACCGTCTGAAATTTGTACATAGCCTTCATACGTTCCAAACTTCGTTTTTTCTGAAGCGCTGATGCTTACTTCAAATTCCGCTACTTTTCCGCTAGCCACTGTCAGCTTCTTTGGCACGTCAATTACGACATCATTAGCAGCTGCATCTTGTCGGTTGTCGCTTGCTTGCAGAAAATCTACTTCTATCGAATAAGACTTTTCTGCATCTGCGTGGTTAGCTAGCTTCATCTTCTTTGTACTTTGAATCGTTTCGCCTTCTGTAATATAGTAACTGCCAAATCGCAGTGAACCTGTTTCGTGTTCTAATGTGAATGGTTCGTTCTCTTCATCGAACATACTGATGGCATCTACGACCACAGCGGCAGTGTCTGTGTAAACAGCATCGTATACATTAATACGTCCAGCTCCCACCTCGTACACGGAATAATCCTCTCGCATATCAACGGAAGTATTCATCAATGCCGTCTTCACTTCAAACGGTGTATAATTAGGATGTTGTTGTAATATCAATGCTGCAGCCCCCGCCACGTGTGGTGCCGCCATCGATGTTCCTTGGATTCGTTCATAGGCACTATCATAGTTATTGTCAATCGGATCATTGACGTACGCTGGGTACGTAGAAAAAATGGATACCCCTGGTGCCACTAGATCCGGCTTGATGTCATGACTGCTAGCGACAGGTCCTCTAGAACTGAAATCCGCTAAATAATCGCCTTCTGATTTCACTTCACTCAGTTCACCAAATGTAAACTGTCCTTCTGTTTTAGCTGACTTCACTAATTTCAATCCGTCTTCATTGGAGACTCGGAATGCCGGTAGAAATGACGTACTTTCTCCAACGTAGTAAGGAATCTGACCTTCCGAATCGTTGAAAACGATCACAGCTTCAGCACCAGCGTCTTTCGCATTCTTAAGTTTTTCGTCAAACGAACGTTGCCCTCGTTGAATTAAAGCAATCTTGCCCTTTACGTCGCGTCCTTCAAACTCATTGGCTCCACCAAATCCTGCGTATACTAACGGGTACGATTGACCAAGGAATCCTTCAATTCGGTCCGTAAAGCTTTTTGCAAGCAAACGCACATCACTAAACGCTGCATCATCCGTTGTTGCCTTGTATGATGGCGTCTTTTGTGCGACGCTACTGGCACCAACAGAGATGGAAAGTGCTGATGTTCCGGGTGCGCCGACCGTTTGTGCGTTAGGTCCCGCATTCCCTGCGGCAACTACACTTACAACGCCCGATAGCATTGCGTTATTGACTGCAACGGCGACAGGAGATAAGGGATCCTTTTCGGTCGTTCCTAATGATAGGTTGATCACATCCATTTCATCACGAACGGATTTGTCAATTCCCCCCATTACCCCAACCATGTCGCCCATTCCATAAGGGCCTAACACGCGATATCCGTATAACTCAATTCCAGGTGCAACACCTTTCACCGCATGGTCCACATCGTTTTCCTGTTGTCCAGCAACGGTTCCAGATACGTGTGTACCGTGAGATGTATAATAACTGCTTTCATATAGATCGAACTCAGGCTCACCTGACTTCTGCCAATCCTTATACGTCGTTTCCATTGGATCTGCATCATTTTCTACAAAGTCCCATCCTTTTACACTGTCGGGATCGATTGCGGTTGGATCTTTCCCCTCAGTCTCCTGGTATCCTTTATAGGCACTTGCTAAGTCTGGATGATTGTAGTCAATTCCTGTGTCGATAACTCCAACTTTGATGCCTTCACCTGTCACTCCATCTGCATGCAGATGGTCTACCCCAATTTGAGGAATACTATCAATCATTTTAGATTCAATTGACTCTGTTTTACCTTCTGGAAGGTCTAATTTAATTTCTTCGTTTTTCCATACTCTTTTGACTACCCCTGTTTTCAATACATCTTTGATCGCAGTGCCTGGCATGGTAACGGCGACACCATTAAATGCATCGCGGTATTCTCTCGTAATTTCAACACGTGCTGATTCAATAGAATGAGAGCCGAGCGTATTGTACGATTTGTTCTCCAATTGCTGAATCGCTTTCTTGAATTCGTTATGAGAAGCCTCTACTTTGTTCTTTTCGTCCTGTAAGGAAACAGCGCTGCGTTTTTCCTGAAGCTGTCCTTTGGCAACCGCTACCTTGGCAGGGTCTTGTTTAAATTCTATAATCAGTTCTAATGGTGCTTCACTTTTTTGGTTTATGGTTGGATGGACCGTGAATCCAACCTCTTTGTCGAGTTCTTGAATCGCAGCACGCTGTTCTTCTGTCAGGTTGCTCAGAATTTTTTTTGCATCCATTTTGTTCTGTTTTGCTTGGATCGGAAGTGCATGGGTTCCTATTAAGGAGCCTGCTAGCAGTATCATGGCCATCGACATCGTCATCACACGTTTCGTCTTTTGTTTGCTCATCTTCTACTCCCTTTCTCGCTACAGAAATTTTAGTTGACCTAAAACTACAACTTCTTCTCGACCACATCCTTTTCTCGTAAAATGGGAAACATCTCTAAGTTAAGCGTACCAATAATAAGATTATTGTAAATTGGGGTAATTTTCTTATTTCGTTTACTTACAGCAAAAAGCCCGTCTAGCCTGCAGACGGGCGATGGTTATTTAGGTTATGGGCTTCACATTATCGGTTTCTCTGGTATTCTCATTTCCCGATTCGGATAAATCCCTTGAATCACTTGCGACGATAACAGCTGTTGGATGGCAATCCCCTGCAGTTTCATAGCGACCCCATTCAAGCTGGCCGTATATCGATGAATGATTGTATAAGAATACCCCTTTTCCCCCAATAGGATAGAAAGTTCTTTTTTGAAATCTTCATAACTCTTTTGGAGTCGTTCATTCGCTGCGTCAACGGAGATATTTTGGGAAGTCCTCATTAAGGTATGAGCAGGAGGTGTGCTAAATTCAATAATGACTTGCACGAATTCTAACGTGTGTATATCTACTTCTGAGCCAATAGTGATTCTGGGTTTCATATACTCACCCTTTCTTAACGCTTCTAGTCATGGTCGATAAATCCACAAGCTCTCTCAGCCTGCGCAGAGCTTGTTCAAAAAATCCATTTTTGGCATAGCTGGCAATAGCTCCAGAGGAGAAGCGTTCTTCTTGAATCATTTGAGTCATAATTGCTTTGAATCTTTGCCCGTTACTTCCTCAAAATACGGTAAGTATGAAAAAGGTTCACGGTACTTCTCCATATGATTCTCTCCCTCCTGAGTAGCTAATTTACATCTATACTATCGATATCCCCTAAACTATGACAGTCAAATCTTCACAAAAAGCATTCCTGTTTTATCTATGCGATACTTGAACTTACGAACTGAATACGAATAACTAGTTGGACTTTAAAGGAGGAACTTTTGTGAAACGATTATTAGACTGTACAGCTTCCGACTTCCAGAAAATGAACGGACAAGACTTAAAGGCTTCAATTCGAGCATGCGAAGGACGCGTGATGCTATCCGAAACGATGACGTCTGTTGCTCCGTTATATCCTGGAATCACCAATGCTGAACTAGCAGCTTCCTTTGGTGCCGATCTTCTATTATTGAATTTGTTTGATGTATTTAACCCCTCCGTTAAGGGCTATACATGCGAAACGAATGAATCCGTCATTGAAAAAGTCAAAGAGTTAACGGGTCGCCCCGTCGGTCTCAATTTGGAACCGGTAGACTTTAATGCAAATCAAATTGAACAACTGGTACCGATTTCTAAAGGCCGAACAGCTACTGAAGAAACACTGATTGTAGCAAAAAAACTTGGTTTTGACTTTATTTGCTTAACTGGGAACCCGAAAACCGGTGTGACTAATGACCAAACAGTAGTTGCCATTCAAAAAGCGCGTGAAGTGTTTGGTGAAAAAGGGCTCATTATCGCTGGAAAAATGCACGGGGCTGGCGTCACAAATGAAACAGGAAGCGGTATTATTTCAGAAGCTACCCTTTCAAGCTTCATAGAAGCAGGCGCAGATGTAATTTTAATGCCTGCCCCTGGAACTGTTCCTGGCATCACAGTTGAAACGGCTGAGCGATACGTTCGTTTCGTACACTCTAAAGGAGCATTGGCCATGCTGACGATTGGGACTAGCCAAGAAGGTGCGGACGAAGCGACCATCCGCCAAATTGCCTTGAATAGTAAGATGGCGGGCGCCGACATTTACCATATCGGCGATACAGGTTTTTACGGAATTGCGGTACCAGAAAATATTATGACCTATTCAATTGTCATTCGAGGGCGACGCCATACGTATGTACGGATGGCTTCTTCAGTCAAAAGATAAGTAACACCGAATTGTGAACAATCCTTTAATAAAAAAGCCATTCCCGTTCATTTTCTGAACAGGAATGGCTTTTCACCTTTACACTTTAAATCGATTCACAGCCAGGCTCAGTTCTTCGCTAAGTTCTGTTAACGTTTCAGCTGCATTTGTGACAGACTGAATCGCGCGAAGTTGTTCTTCCGTAGATGCACTCACTTCTTCACACGCTGCCGCTGTCTCTTGAGACGTTGCGGCCATCGTTTCGATTGTTTGCGCGACGTCTTCTTTATGTGTCGCGACTTTTTGAATTTCATTATAGACGGAGTCAATGGAATCTTGCATCGTCGCCATCAAAGTGGATATTTCATCAAATGTGATTTCTGTATCATTCACGACTGTTCCTTGACGAAGGAAGTTTTCACGGGTGTCGTTCATTTGTTGAGTCACTAGTCTCGACTCTGCTTGTAACTCTTGAACGGTTACTTTCACTTCTTCGGTGGACCGAGCAGATTGTTCCGCAAGTTTACGGACCTCATCTGCAACGACGGCGAATCCTTTACCATGTTCTCCTGCACGAGCTGCTTCTATGCTTGCATTGAGTGCTAGTAAATTTGTTTGAGCGGAGATTTCAGTAATTGTTTCCATCACACCTCCGATAGCTTTTACTTTCACTTCAAGCGCACTAATGACATCCCCCATAGACTGTAGATTGGTTTCAGACTCTCCAAATGATTCTTTGAGTTGTTGCATCTGACCTTGACCGCTGGCATTCATATCGCCCGCTTTTGTTGCGATATCTGACATAACACCTGCTTTTGCCGTAATTTCATTTATTTGCTGACCGAGAAGATCTGCACGTTCTGTTACGACTTCAGCATCCTCAGCGGATTTCGATGCACCATTAGCTATTTCAGAAACTGCATTGGCAACTTCTTCACTGGAAGCATTCGTTTCTTCCGCTACCGCACTTAAGCTTTCTGAATTCACACGAACGTTCGTCGCGGATCCGTTAACAATTGATATAATTTCATTCATATTTTCAATCATTGTATTGAAGTTATTCCCAAGGTCTCCAATTTCATCTTTTGTCTTAATATCAGATCGAACAGTTAAGTCTCCTTCTGATACAGAATCCATCAATGATTTCAATTTAGCAATTGGTTTAATGGTACGATTGATGACAATATATACAACAATAAAGATCACCAACAACGTCGCAACCGCAATTGCAATCATCGAGTTTCGCAAGTTATTCGCAAGTGAATTCACATCTTTTTCGTTATACACGGCCATCACTTTCCAGTCGAATTCTGGAACTGTTGAATAGACGTTTATATAGTTATCCTTGTCGAAAGAATAGTGAACCGCACCGCGTGCTTCTCCGCTATCATACATTGTTTTAACGAAATCATTCTTCATCCAGTTATCACCGGTTTGAACCGGGTGAGCTATCACAACCCCCTGTTCATCGAGTAAGGTAATGTATCCGTTATATCCGACATCATTTTCGATAATTTTTTTAGATAACGATTCGAGTTGGACATCCAGTGCGACAACTCCTACAAGTTTTCCATTGTTTTGAACTGCCTTTGAAACCGTAATAACAAATTCTCCTGTTGCTTGGTCCTCGTATGGGTGCGACCATGCAACTTCTTCAGGTTTCGCAATTGCTTCCATATACCATTCCCGCGTAGTGGGGTCAATATCTGCACCTAAATCCGTTTCCGGTCGGATGATTGTCTTTTTGTCAGGTGTTGCAAAGTAAATGGAGGATGATTCATCTTGAAGTTGAAGGAAATAATCTAACTCCTCTTCAACGTCTTTCGGTAACGTTTTTGCTGTAAATCCTGCCAATGTTGGTGAATGTGATTCTTGTGAAATCCCTTTTTCAAATTGCGTTAAAAAGTTATTGATGGAAAAACCTATCTCATTGACTAATGCTTCGCTTGTCTTCAAGACACTTTGTTTTGTCTTACTTTTGACATCTGTGCTGCTGATGATGGTCATTATCGAAATACCCGCGAGGAATAGCACCATCACTGTAACTAATATTTTGGTTTTGATTGATTTAAACATTTTGCACCTACTATTCTTAGTTTAATTACTAAGTATATTTCGGATGGAGAACGGTGTTGTTTAGTGATGAATTAAAAAAGAAACAGGAAATTTGAACCAGACTAAACTTCATACACATTTTAGACAACTGTTACTAAACTACCAATTTAAATTTTAGAAGCTGTAAACAAGACAAATAGGCGAAGAGAAGTACCGCTTTCTCTTCGCCCAACCTATTGTTCTTTTAAGTCTGTCTGTTCTTGGTCCTCTTTTCTCTTCAAGCTTACTGAATCGATTTTAACTCCGAAACTGTTTCACCTGTCTTACCCACTACTTTCACTTCACCTATACCTTTCACATAGTACTTTTTCTGGCCGCTGCTGTTAGATACTTCTACAGCATTTGTAAATGTCTTATAAGGCGTACTTACAGTCTTGTTCACTCCCGTTATGATATTGGATTCGAGCATATCCATACCCGGCTGCCATTTGGAGTTTACTTTTACTGGATAAGCTAACTCTTTACTGCCGTGCGGAATAGGAAATACCATGTAGAGTCCGTCTTTGTCTTCTGTTTGGTCAATATATTCAATACTGCCGTCGCTTGTATCTTTGTATTCCCACAGATATCCGTAGAACGCATTTCCTCCAAATTTCGTGTGGACTTTCTTATAAGAAATCTGGATTTCGCCCTGGGAATTCGCGTAACTATACGTTTTTGTCAGATCATATGCATACCCGTCTGTCTTCATGGTACGCTGTTTAAACTCAATGCTCAGTCCGCGGGCCATAAATGCTGAGAATTGCTCATGTGTTACGAATGCAGCGGGTCGAAACGTACCATCAGGACATCCAGTGAGTACGTGAGACCCAGCAAGTGTCCCAATCGCATAAGAAGCTTTCATATTATACCCAACATCAGTAAATTCTCCAGTGGTGCCCGCTTGTGACCAAAAAATACGCGAAAGTATCATCGCCATATCGCCACGTGAGATGGGGGTATCTGGACGGAACGTACCATCTGCAAAGCCACTCAAATGACCGCGGTCCCAAGCTGAGTGAATATAGCCGCTTTCACCATGATTTTTACTAACGTCCTTGAATTTCGTATTTCGTTGCGTACCATCGAGTTTCAGCATACGACCAATCATAATCGCAACCTCTCCCCGTGTTACATTTTTGGGGATTGGAAGTTCCCATTGGAATACCCGCTGTTAATATTCTGTTCAACTAAATAATTCATTTCATCGTGAAAACGGCTTGTATCGGGAACGTCCGGGAATCCTGCTGCCGCAGCTGGCTGTGTAGCTAGTACGAACGACAAAGCTAGCGTGGTGAACAATGCAGACAATCGCTTCATGAAATCTCTCCTTTAATAGTTTGTATCTTCAGATCACCAATAATTTCATATTTTATCAACTTTACTTTATAGATTCTCTTCCTTAAGCTACTGGCCCCATTTACTGAAATACGCTATCCTTATAAGAATAGACCATTTGAAACTTAACAAAAGAGGTGCCGTCATGAAACCAGTGATACTAGCTGAAAAACCATCCCAAGCAAAAGCTTATGCGGATGCATTTACTGCACGTAAACACGAGGGCTATATGGAAATTCATCCGTGTCCGACATTTCCTGAAGGGGCTTTTTTGACGTGGGGTGTTGGTCATCTTGTGGAGTTAAAAGAACCGCATACATACAATCCCGCGTGGAAACGCTGGTCACTTGGCAGCCTGCCGATTTTGCCTGATCATTATGAGTTCCAAGTATCCAAGGGGAAATTCAAGCAATTCCAAGTCGTGAAGAAATTAGTCAAAGGGACTGATACGGTCATTAACGCGTGCGATGTGGATCGCGAAGGATCGAATATTTTCTATAGCATTTACGATCAGACAGGTGCACGCGGACAAACGATTAAACGTCTTTGGATTAACTCCTTAGAAGCCGATGAAGTGATCAAAGGGTTTGAGAATTTACGCGATAATAAGAAGGATTTGCAAATGTATGAAGAAGCAAAGTCCCGACAGATCAGTGACTGGCTCGTTGGGATGAATGGGTCGCGGTTGTATACGCTGTTACTGAAAGCGAAAGGGATCGAGGAAGTATTCCCGATTGGACGGGTTCAATCGCCGACTGTGTACTTGATTTATCAGCGGCAGCGTGAAATTGAGACGTTTGTCTCTGAACCATTTTTTGAAGCAGAGGCGCTATTTACCGCGGCAAACGGTACGTATAAAGGAAAGGCCAAGTTGAAAGAGCCGAAGCGTGAGCTGATCGCAGATGCGCTGAATAGCCGCGGTATCACGAAACGAACGCCCGGAACGATCACGGAGCTGAAAACCACTGATAAACGCTTACCGCCCCCACAGCTGCACTCACTTTCAACGTTGCAGGCAACCGCAAATCGCCGCTGGAAAGCAAGTCCTGCGACAGTCTTGAAAACGATGCAGACCCTGTATGAGAAGAAACTTGTCTCGTATCCACGTACGGACACGCGCCATATTACGCCGAGTGAGTTCAATTACTTGGCGGCATCGGTTGAAAAGTACCAAGAGCTCATTGGACAGCCATTTGAGATCGCTTCGAAAACACCCAAAAAGCGCTTCGTGGATAGCTCTAAAGTTCAGGAACACTATGCCATTATCCCAACAAAAAAAGTTCCAACAGCAGCTGCCATTTCTAGATTGGCACCGTTAGAACGGAACTTATATGAAGAAGTTGTCCGGACTGCACTCGCGATGTTCCACCGGGATTATTTGTATACTGAAACCAAAGTGACGACAGACGTCAACGGACTCCCCTTCTTTACGACCGGAAAAACGGAAGTGGACAAAGGCTGGAAAGAGCTATTTTCAACACCTCCGAAAAAAGGAAAAGAAGCGGATGAGCCCGCACTGCCTCCTTTGGAAAAGAGTGAAACGGTGCAAAGTGAAATTGGGATTAAAGAAGGCGCGACCCAGCCGCCAAAACCGTACACAGAAGGACAGCTGATCGCGATGATGAAAACGTGCGGTAAGCTCGTTGAGGATCAGACAGAGACCGATATTCTCAAAGAAATTGAAGGGCTTGGCACAGAAGCCACCCGAAGCAATATTATCGAAACGATAAAAAAGCATGGTTATATTTCAGTTACGAAAAATATTGTATCGATCACCGACAAAGGACGCGTCCTATGTCAGGCAATAGAAGGCAGTCTGCTCGCGAGCCCCTCAATGACAGCAAAGTGGGAAACGTATTTAAAAAAAATCGGGAACGGCGAAGGAACAGGCCAGCACTTTTTAGGAAGCGTGTCGAAATTTATTTATAAACTGCTTGAAGACGTGCCGGTCCAACTGGAGAAACAAAAGATCGATATCGTATTGCCGCCTTCAAAGTCTTCCAGCCGGAAATCCTATACTGTAACAGAAGTTGCCCCCTGTCCGAAGTGCGGAAATGGCATGATTGTTGCGCGCAAAGAATTTTACGGCTGCAGCAACTACAAAAACGGCTGCAAGCAAACATTTCCTGGACTGTTTTTGAAAAAGAAACTGACTCAGCCGCAAGTAAAACTGCTTTGCACAAAAGGAAAAACAAATGTCATTAAGGGATTCACGCATGCGAACGGTCAGAAGTTTGATGCTATGCTTGAATTGAAAGAAGGAAAAATAAACTTAGTCTTTGTGTAACAAAAAACGGAAAGCCCTCTTATGATAAGAGTGGCTTTCCATTTTTCGTTCTGCAATTACAGCACAGGTGATAGAAGACGTGAAATGCCTTCTTTGAATTTAATAAGCAGCGAACGCTCTGCATAGCGTTCAGGCGTCAGCTCCGAACTGACTTCAACGTCTTCCAAGAACAAATGATGCAGCCGCTGCGCTATTTTTTCATCGTAGACGATTGCACTGACTTCGAAGTTTAAATGGAAACTGCGAGAGTCGATGTTCATCGTTCCCACTGCTGCCACTTCTTCGTCAACAACGATGGTCTTTGCATGCAAGAATCCTTTTTCATACAGTAAAATCTTAGCTCCATAATCGAGTAAATCACCAGCATACGCCCACGTTGCCCAATAGACAAACGGATGATCCGGTTTACACGGAATCATGATTCGCACGTCTACTCCAGATAGCAGTGCAATTTTGCAGGCATCCATAAAACTTGTATCAGGTATGAAATAAGGCGTTTGAATAAAAACGCTTCTTTTCGCAGATAAAATAAGTTTAATGTACATATTTTTCAAGTGCTCTGTAACAGAATCCGGTCCGCTCGAGACTACTTGAATTGGGCTCATTCCATGGTTAGGTTCTTCCGTAAAAGTGTACTCATCCCATTCACCCGGCTTGTTGTTGCCGGCACGATGCCAATCCAATATGAACTTCCCCTGAATGTGATGGACGGCTTTTCCTTTAATGCGCAGGTGTGTATCCCGCCAGTAGCCGAACTTCTTGTCCAGCCCCAGGTACTCGTCTCCGACATTGAATCCGCCAATATACGCGATGCGTCCATCGATAATGACTAGTTTTCGGTGATTCCGGTTGTTTACTCTGAAGTTTATCAACCTGAAAAACGATGGAAAAAACACCTCGACTTCGCCGTCTGCTGCACGCAATTCATCAAAAAACTTAGGGGAAGTCTTTTTAGAACCGACTTCATCGTACAGGAGACGAACTTTCACCCCTGCCTTTGCACGCTCTATTAAGGCATCCCGAAGTCTTGCCCCTAATGTGTCAGACTGGATAATGTAATACTGAACATTGACTTCCTTTTCAGCTGCTTGGATATCCGAAATTAAAGAATCGAACTTCTTATGTCCATCTTCGAAGATCTGGACTTCATTATCCGTGGATAATAGCCCATCCGATGATATCAAGTTCATGTGAATGAGTTCTTCATGTTTCTTAAGTAACGGGGACTGTTGAACGGTCTCTCTATAAACTGTTGATAATTGATAGTTCACTTCCGTATCTATTTCTCTTCTCTCTTCATCCGTCAGCTTATAGAAGTTCTTTTGCTTCAAATTCCGTCCAAGGAATAGATAGATGAAAAAGCCCGCTATAGGAATAAACACCATGACTAATATCCATGCCCATGTATTCCCGATATCGCGTCTTTCAAAAAACAGTACTCCCACTAACAATAAAAGATTAATCACTATCGTAATGGATAAAATCAACGTAATTATATATCCTATTCCCATCATTACACCTGCCTTCTTGTTTTAATTTTAATGAAAGTCATACATTTAAGTCCTTAAGAATGTCTATTGATGGATCGATTCAATCCTATAGAAAGTAGTATTCACTATACCATGTACCCTATGAAAAAAATATGATCCTGAAACAGTATTTCTTCCAACGGGAGGATGAAGTTGTTTTTTACAATTGGTCGTTACTCTTGCTTAATTTTGTTAAACGATTATAATTAGTTTCACTTAACAAACAGGATGTGATTACATGAAACTTATTCATGCGCTGGACCAATTTTATTACGAACAAATTTTAAAAAGCCTTCGGGAAATGAATCACAATAATGTGTATGGGAATTTGACTTATAACAGTTTGCTGTATATGGAAGTCATTTTGTATAACGAAAAGTGCACGGCCAGTTTTTTAGCAGACACCCTTCACGTCGCGCGCTCCGCAGTTACTGTGAAAGTTAATGAACTAGTCGCAAAAGGGATTGTTACAAAAACACCTTGCAGCACTGATAGGCGCGTGAACTACTTAAGTGTCCGGCCTGAAATTGTGGAGGACTACAAACAGTTGGATGTTTCATTGAAACAAGCGATTGCAGAAATTGAAGAACGTTTTTCAGCATCGGAAGTTGCCTCTTTTGTTGCTATGTTAGAGATCATCCGAAAACACCATCAGTAATCGTCAGCTTAAATCACTCTAAACACGGAAGAGGTTTTTGAATGGAACAGAAACAGTATGAATACTTAGCGGATAACCCGAATGTGAAAGTGCTTCCCATCATGCTAACACTCATTATCGGGGCGTTTTTCGCCATTTTAAATGAAACCTTATTAAATATCGCGCTTGTCACCCTTATGGATCAGTTCTCGATTTCGTTAACAGCTGTTCAATGGATGGCGACTGGGTTCATGCTCGTCATGGCGATCGTCATACCGATATCTGCACTGCTGCTTCAATGGTTCACAACGAGACAGCTGTTTTTAGGAACGATGGCCGTGTTCACGCTGGGTACGATCATTTGCGCAAGTGCCCCTGCGTTTTCTATTTTACTTGCTGGGCGGCTGATTCAAGCAGTCGGAACTGGTTTACTAATGCCGATTATTTTTAACGTCTTCCTGTTAATTTATCCTCCTGAACGACGCGGAAAAGTGATGGGGATGATTGGTCTCGTCATTATGTTTGCTCCTGCAATCGGACCTACGCTGTCAGGAGTTATTGTTGAATACTTAGGATGGCGCTATTTGTTTATCCTCGTCATTCCCTTCGCGTTGTTCTCAATTGCCTTTGCCTACAAGTATCTGGTCAATGTGTCAGAGGTGACAAAGCCTAAGATTGACTTCGTATCTCTTTTGTTCTCGACAATCGGTTTCGGCTCCATTGTCTATGGATTCAGTTCTGTCGGCGAAAGCAAAGATGGATTTGCAAGTCCGATCGTTTGGCTGTTCATCGGCATGGGAGTTATCGGCATCGCGCTATTCGTTTGGCGTCAGCTGAAGCTCGACGAACCTATTATGAATATGCGCGTATTCCGCTATCC
>JARIBI010000173.1 GCA_029257435.1 Sporosarcina sp.
TAGATCCCAAATTAGCCCCAGACAATAAAATAACTCCGAGTGCTACAACAAATGTGGAACCTAACAATAAGTATGGCAAACTTTGTGTCAGCCACTTCGCTTGGGTGATGCGAAATGCCACATAAAATGCGGTTCCAATGAGAAGCGGGACAGCAACTGAAAGGATAGTTTGCAGATTGGAACGCAAAATTAATTGTGCAATGAGACCAAGCCCCCCGCCAATCGCAAACCCGATATACAAAATATGATTCTTCCGGATCCAGTCCGCGAGTTTTAACTGATCGATTGTCATAGTGTCCTCCCAGGATTGATATTTCTTCCATTCTATTAATACTATTATGCCACGTTAACCGATTGTTCGGAATAGTTATTTAGACACATAAAAACCGGCGAATAACCATTCGCCGGTCAGTTTACTTATTGTTTTGTATCATAGAATGTACCGTCACGGGCAACTTTGCTGTAAGGATTGACATAGTTACGAACGCCGTCTTTTTTCGTCTGCGAAGAGGACAGATCTTTGCGGATGGCAGTAAGATAAGTTTCCAACTTCGCCGCAACTTTAGGCTCGATGGCAACCAATTCCTGACCAAACATTTCTTCCTCCACAGAAAAAGGCGGCTGGATTTTCGGTTGCAATTGCTCACGCTCATCCAAAATACCTTCAATGGCCCCAATCATTTCTTCGCGGTGTTCATCATCCGTTGCAATCGGTAACGCAAGAAGTCGTTCAGTGGCTTGCTTCCATTGAAGCATCTCCGGCCGAATCATATCTCACTCACATTGCCATATTGCTTCTGGCGATTGAGCTGAATGACTTGTTTCCACGTATCCCGGAACTCGGTCATGATCCCCGCAGCTTCGTCAAATAACGCACTGTCATTCTTTATGTTGCCATCAATCAGACGGCTGTTCGCAAATTCATACAACACAAGCATGTCTTTTGCTGCAGGAAAGGCAGACACATCTAGCGTCAACATCAGTTCCGAAATAATGGCCTGCGCTTTTTGAACCGCAACATTCTTAGCTTCGATGTTGTTCACTTCTACAGCTCGTTTTGCTTGTTGAATAAACTTCAAACATCCGTTATAAAGCATTAATGTCAGTTCCCCAGGCGTCGATGTAGTAACCGTGTTATTTTTGTACGTAGCGTACGGATTATGCATGACCATTTAAATGACTCTCCTTTTGTATTGCTTGTTTCAATTACATGCCTCCGCCAAGTGAACTCATCAAACTAGCCGATTGAGCATTCGCGCGTTGAATCGCATTTTCCATGGCATTGAACTGTTTCCAGTAACGAGTTTCAGACATCTGCAGGCGTGTTTCAAA
>JARIBI010000178.1 GCA_029257435.1 Sporosarcina sp.
TCAACGCAGCATGCTGATCTAAATAACCAACACGAACACGTTTCGCCCAAGATACTGTTCCCGCGTCTGGTTCAAGTTTGCGCGTGATTATATTCATAAACGTCGATTTTCCTTCTCCATTTGCACCGACAAGCCCAATATGCTCGCCAGCTAACAGACGGAACGACACGTCTTCAAAAATTGTACGGTCTCCAAAGCCATGACTCAAATTTGATACAGTTAATAAACTCATGTTGTACACCTATTCTTTCTTCCCAGATTCAAGTGAATTGGATAACCATTTCACATCTACTCGCAATCATACTAAAAACAACGAGATACCGCCACCTTCTCCATAAAAATACGCCTCGATAAAAGAGGCGCTTTCCATTTACCCCAGGTCATGGCCGGTCACAACAATATATCCGATTAGGAACACATTCAAAATGATAATGACCACCGTACTTGTCCAGGCGAGAATTTTAATCGGCAATGAATTTACGAACTCGCCCATTTTCTCTTCATCACTCGTAAATTTTACAAGCGGAACGACCGCAAAAGGCAGCGCCAAACTCAAAATCACCTGACTCCATAACAGCAGTTCTCCAGTACCCTTAGCCCCTGCAATCCAAGTGACGATAAAGGCAGGAATTACCGCCAGCAAGCGCGTGATCAGTCTGCGCAGCCACGGGGGAATCCTTAGGTTAATGAAACCTTCCATGACAATTTGACCGCTAATCGTTCCTGTAATCGTTGAATTTTGACCGGAAGCAAGGAGCGCAACAGCAAACAGCGTACTCGCAATCCCGACTCCGAGCGTCGGGCTCAGCAAATTATAAGCTGCTTCAATTACAGTGACATCCAGCTTTGTTCCATAGAATGCAGCAGCTCCTAAAATTAGGATTGCTGAGTTAATCAGAAACGCTACTGACAGTGAGAATCCTGAATCGATTACGAAATATTGGACGGTACGGAAGAGCCAACCATCAAACCTTCTTCCATTAAAATCGACAGCAGCTTGATAGTAAAATCAGCAATCAAAGAATTCCAGCTGAAACCCGGGCCAAAGAGTGACTCGTTCTCCAACGGTTTTCATTTCCGTCTAATACGGGATGCTGAGCAGATATTCATCTCTGTCGATGGGTTGATCGACGGCAAGCAAGCTGAGATTTATTATAATCCTGAAACCGGTGAATATATGGGAAGAGTACAAAGTACCTAATAAAAAAAGCAGGGATCCACAAAACATGAGGATCTCTGCTTTTTCATATGCTTTTATACGGTGGGACTGTTATTCTTCGAAAGATACTTCTTCAACGCTGCTTCCATCGGGGTTCATGCGATATAAAGCATTATCCGGGGTATTCTCGCCGAATGCACGATCGACTATGAAATACACTTTCCCATCAGCCCCATGGATCGGATACTCTGCATACGCGTTCAAGTGGGTGAGTTGTGTAATACTCTGTGTGTCCCAATTATATGAGAACAGTTCATATTCCAGGATCCCCTCATGATCCGTTCCTGCCACTGCTTGGTAAACGAGCTCGGAACGATCAGGAATGAGTACGAAATCGTAGAGATCCTGTGTGTCTTCCGGAATACTGATGACCATTTTACGGCCAGAGTTGGATAAAGGGATTTTGAACACACGGCCTTTTGTTTCAAAGGTATCTTCCGCAGTTTCCACGTCCGCATCATCATCCATTTGGATAAAGATGGAGTCGTCTTCGCTGGAAACTTGAAGAGAAGACATACTGTATTTATTCAACTCGGTATGCTTCTGGTGCTTGCCGTTTTTCATCTCATAACTGTGTACATCATAGTCATATGGATACAAAGTTGCTCCTGGTGAGTAATTAGAAAACTTATCAGCTTGTATGTAAAATAATCGATTTTCATCTTTCGGATCAATAACCAGTTCCATCACGATGGCGTCTCTTGTGAAAATAATTTCATCCTCAC
>JARIBI010000061.1 GCA_029257435.1 Sporosarcina sp.
CGTTCTTGCTGAAGGGAGTCAGTTGCCGCCGCTTGAAGCTGGTTAAGCATTTTAACGTGGTCCATGGTTATTCACCTCCTTTAAATGGGATGCGTCCGGACACTTCTAGTATATGCAGCTTGTTTTGTGAGAGTTGGACAACCGTCCGTGGGACAATCTTCTCAAAGTGTTGTGGATGTGTGATTTGCTAGATATACCGGGGGAGTAAGGTTGTTCGAGTCCGTCCATTACTAGTATATGCCGCTTGTTCTGCGAGAGTTGGACAACCGTCCGTGGACAGTCTTCTCAATGTGTCGTGGATGTGAGTTCAATCGACATTGCTGGGATGGGAAGTTTCGCTCGTCCGTACATGAGTAGTGTATGTGGCTGATTTTATGAGAGTTGGACAAGCGACCAAGAGGAAATTGTCCTGTGGATGTTTTTCCAGAGTCTTTGGAAGGAAGGAGCATTTATTCATCCGAACATTACTACTATATGCATCTCGTTAACACATTGCTGGACGAGCGTCGGGGGCCAATTGTCTTGTCGGTTCCAAGTACTGAAGTGATTGCGTTTTAAGCTTGTTTCATCCGAACACTTCTACTATATTCCGAAACGGAGAAGGGGAAGGGACAAACGTCTGTGGACAAACTTCTCAAGGTTGCTGGGAATTTCATCAAAACAAAAGCAATTGCAACCATTTAGGAAATATTGTAGGATAAACGTATTAGATAAACTGTCCAGACTTTTCCAGATTCCCTGAAGGCTTGGACAACTGTATAGGTTGCGATGGGAATCCGAATGGAGGAGAACGCTGTGGGAGTCCACAATGTAATGGAAGACGTCGTTCGTGACACGCTGCTGTCGTATAAGAGTAAGATGAACCTTACGTGTGACTGCGAACAATGCCTAAGCGACATTTCAGCACTGGCACTGAACGAGCTGCCGCCCCGATATATCTCGAATTCGAAATACAGCCCCTACGTTCGTGCTACGCATGAGGCAGATATGCAAGGAGCAACCACTATTATCGCTGTCATTGCCAAGTCAGCAGCACTCGTTTCGAAGAGTCCGCGCTGTGAGGCGTTTGCGTTGAAACAAGGACAATGAAAAAACACCGAAGCGCATGTGGCTTCGGTGTTTTTTATTTCAACAATCCAAGAGATTCCTGCATCGTGCTATTTACATGTTTAATTAACAATTCGTCGCCCTTTTTACGGATGTCAGATCCGACGAAGTCCATCATTTCTCTCGCCATGTCTGCGTCTTCCAGCAAAGATAGCGACTTGTTCAAGTTCACTTCAAAAACGCCGGCGTTTGATAAATGATGCTCGAGCGATTCCATTTGCGCACCGATTTTAGCTAGATACCCTGTGACGGTTCCGAGCGCATCGTCTATCGTGCTGATCATTTTCTCTGCATCTTCTTGCGTCGCGAGTGATGCACCGCCAAGACCGATCGCATCTGTATGGACATCGAACAGACTGATCTTCATATGCTGCGCGGCTTGCCCGCCGACTTGCAGCGTCAACTCCGAATCTTCCCCAAGAATTTTCATCGTATTGAACTCGAGTTTATCCGCTGTATCATTGATGGCAGCAAAGATCTGCTCCAGCTCCAATCCGCTTGCTACACGGTCTGAATCCGTGAACGTTCCATTCGCAGACTGAACCGCTAGCTCCCGCGCTCGCTGCAGCAAGCCGTTGACGTTGTTCATTCCTTCATTGGAAGATTCAAGAACAGACAACCCATCCTGCATATTGCGCTGGGCTTGCGAAATTCCGCGAATCTGTGCGCGCATAGTTTCAGAGATCGCGGAGCCTGCAGCATTGTCGGCACTCGTTGCAATTTTTAATCCTGACCCTAGATGACGCAGCGACTTCTCAATCTGCTTGTCATTCCGCACACCGCGGTTCGCTGCCATTTGAATTTGTTCATTACTATTTATCCGCACACGGCACACCTCGTTTATGTATATAATCACTTCCTCTGTTATATCGACCGAAAGTCATGAAATTGAATGCGAACTTGCCGATATACCTAGTAGACGAGAAATCAGAACGGAGGCGGAGTGGATGATCACTGTTAAACAAGCGGCAACAGCCTATCGTAAAATGAATGCAACATCACTGCCGCCCCTCACCGCGGTATGCAAGGCGCTTGCTGCGATTGACCAGCTGCTGGATGAATCCCTTCACCATCTTGAACACCAAGATGAGCGCTGGCGGGACGAACTTTTACAAACCCAGCAATTGGTCTTCGAATTAATGGCCATGACAGACGCTTCCTCTGTAGAAGGCGAGCGGCTGCTGACGCTTTATATCTATGCCAATCAAACCTTAGTCACCGCATCGCTCAAAGCGGACGCGGATGCGATTGCGGAAGTCCAAGAGATTGTGAGAAACCTGCATGCCGATTGGCAGCATGCCCAGAGAAATCAAATGATGACGACGTATATTTGAAAAGCTGCCCGGGATCGGGGCAGCTTTTTGTATGGGGAGTTATTGTGGTGGGGAAATGAGCGGGTACGTAGAGGGAATGATCGGGTACTAAGGAGAAACGAGCGGGTACGGAGAGAGAATGATCGGGTATGAAGGGGAAACGGGCGGGTACGGAGAAGGAATGATAGGTACGAAGGGGAAACGAGCGGGTACAATGAAAAAACGAGCGCCCACCCACCCACCAAACCCAATCCCTCCCCCTCTAACGCACAAAAAAACACGGATCCACCCTCAAGCAGACCCGTGCTTCCTCTTTATCGCCCTTTAAACTCCGGCTTCCTCTTCTCCGCGAACGCATTCAACGCTTCAATTCGATCCTCTGTCGGAATCGTAATTTCATAGGCTTTCCGTTCAATCGTCAGCCCAGTCGCAAGATCCGCCTTCATTCCTTGTTTAATCGCAAATTTCGCCTGCTGCACCCCGATTGGGCCATTTGCAAGAATTATGTCGGCAAACGCCTGCGTCTCTTCTTTCAGCACAGCATCTTCGACAGTGCGCGTCACGAGTCCGCACAAAGCGGCATCAGATGCGCTCATTCGCTGAGCTGTCAAAATGAGCTCAAGCGCTTTCGCTTCACCAACTAAACGCGGTAAACGCTGCGTTCCGCCGGCGCCTGGAATAATCGCAAGACCCGTTTCCGTCAACCCCATGACGGCAGACATCGCAGCGAATCGGAAGTCACACGCTAGCGCAAGTTCCATCCCGCCGCCGAACGCGAAGCCATTGATCATCGCAATTGTCGGCTGCGGCAGCTGATCGATCATCGTGAACACTTCACCGATTTTATTCAAATTCCGTTTTACGTCAACGTCAGCTAGCGTCTTACGTTCTTTCAAATCAGCCCCCACACTGAGTGCGCGTTCTCCGGAACCGGTTAGCACGACCACTCGTACTTCCGGATCAATTCGGATCTGCTCAACGGTTTCGCCAAGTTCCCGAATCATGTCGTAATTAAATGCATTCATCGCTTCAGGACGATTCAACGTCACCCAAGCAATCCCGT